>PKDV01000108.1 GCA_002862715.1 Flavobacteriaceae bacterium
GAACCACTCAAAGAAGTTGCTATGGAATATTCTTTTTTGTTGATGTTAGAAAAAAAACTCTGAGTTCTGGTTTTTTTGTTTTTTGTAAATTCGAATTATAATATAATGCATTAGTAATTTTAAGATGCTTTCAAAAGACAAGAACTATATTAATAATGCTTTAGAACTAATTGGTAACACCCCATTAATTAAACTCAACAAGATAACTGAAAAATTAGAGGGTAGTTTTTTTGCCAAACATGAAGCCTCAAATCCAGGACACTCAAATAAAGACAGAATTTCAATTGAAATTGTCAAACAAGCAGAGAAAGAAGGACTTTTAAAGCCAGGCTCCACCGTTATTGAAACAACATCAGGAAACACTGGATTTAGTTTATCAATGGTTTGTGCTGTAAGAGGTTATAAATGTGTTTTAGCAGTAACTTCCAAAGCATCTCCTGATAAAATTGATATGCTAAAATCCATGGGTGCAAAAGTATATGTATGTCCTTCAAATGTTAGTGCAGATAACCCAAAATCTTATTACGAGGTTGCAAAAAAATTAAATAAAAAAATTAAAAATTCTATATACATTAACCAGTATTTTAATCAACTCAATCCCTTAGCTCATTACAAAACTACTGGGCCTGAAATTTGGAATCAAACAAAAGGAAAAATAACCCATTTGGTAGCAAGCAGTGGTACGGGTGGAACAATATCTGGGGTTGGTAAGTTTTTAAAAGAAAAGAATCCTGCAGTTAAAATAATTGGAGTTGATGCTTTCGGTTCCCTACTAAAGTCATATCATGAGACAGGTAAAATTGACAAAAGCGAAATATATCCATATAAAATTGAAGGAATGGGAAAAAATTTGGTCCCATCAACAACCCATTTTGACACAATAGATTTATTTGAAAAAGTCAGAGATAAAGAAAGTGCAATTTGCTCAAGAGAAATAGCATGTAAAGAGGGACTTTTCGTAGGATATACATCCGGAGCAGTTTTACAGGCCACCAAACAACTCAATGATAGAAAATTATTTAATAAAAATAGTGTTGTTGTTATGATATTCTGCGATCATGGATCAAAATATATGAGTAAAATTTATAGCGACGATTGGATGATAAATCAAGGATTTTTAAACAAAAACAACATGAATTTAGACAACGATGTTGAATATATTAATTAATCATACAAAATAGTTCAACACTATACATATATTTGTAAAAAAAAAAATTGACTTCAGACTTATTTGAAAAAATTAGAAAAAATAAAGGTCCTTTAGGTAAATGGGCTTCAGCTGCTGAAGGTTACTTTGCTTTTCCAAAGCTCGAGGGTCCGATCGGAAATAGGATGAAATTCCAGGGTAAAGAAGTAATTACTTGGAGTATAAATGATTATTTAGGATTAGCAAATAATCCTGAGGTTAGAAAAGCAGATGCCGATGCAGCAAGCGAGCATGGTTCTGCATATCCAATGGGAGCAAGATTAATGTCTGGCCATACTACATACCACGAAATTCTTCAAAATAATCTTGCTGATTTTATTGGAAAAGAGGCTACTTACGTACTAAATTTTGGATATCAGGGCATTTTATCAACCATTGATAGCCTCGTTTCAAAAAATGATGTTATTGTTTATGATGTTGATTCTCACGCATGCATAGTTGACGGTGTAAGATTGCATTTGGGGAAAAGATTCACTTTCAGACACAATGATATACAAAGCTTAGAAAAAAATTTGATGCGTGCTACAAAAATAACTGATGACACCGGAGGTGGAATATTAGTAATTTCTGAAGGTGTTTTCGGTATGAGGGGCGAGCAAGGTAAATTAAAAGAAATAGTTGCTTTGAAATCCAAATACAATTTTCGTTTTTTAGTGGATGATGCGCACGGTTTTGGTACCCTTGGAGATAATGGAACTGGGGCTGGAAATGAGCAAGGTGTCATGAAAGAAATTGATGTTTATTTTGCAACGTTTGCTAAATCTTTGGCAAGTACAGGCGCATTTATTGCAGGGGACAAAGAAATTATTGATTACATGAAATATAATATGAGATCACAAGTTTTCGCAAAATCTTTACAGTTAGTTTTAGTTAAAGGAGCAATTAAAAGATTGCAAATGATAAAAACTATGCCAGAACTTAAGCAAAATTTATGGAATAATGTAAACGCCTTGCAAAATGGTTTAAAAGAGAGAGGTTTTGATATCGGTTCTACGCAGAGCTGTGTAACACCAGTATATTTAAAAGGAAGTATACCCGAAGCTATGGTGTTGGTAAAAGACCTTCGTGAAAATTTTGGAATATTTTGTTCTATTGTGGTTTATCCTGTTATCCCCAAGGGCCTAATATTGCTTAGGTTAATTCCAACAGCATCTCACACAATAGATGATGTAAACGAAACATTGAACGCATTTTCCAAAATTAGAGAGAAATTAACTTCAGGTGTTTACGAGGAAATTTCTAAAGAAATTGTTGTTAGTTAGTTCTGGTCTCCGTAAATCATTACGACTGGTTCACCCTTTTCTGAAATGTATCCCCTAAACATGCCCTTAGTATTGAAAGGCATTACAACATTTTTGTTTTGGTCTAATCCAATAACACCTCCCAAGCCACCAATTGACTTCAAATTTTCTATTACATCTCTTGAAGCTTTTTGAATATTTTCATTTTTGTATTTAATTCTTGCAGCTATATCATAAGCAACAACATTTCTAATAAAAAATTCCCCGTGCCCAGTGGCTGAAATACCACAAACACCATTTTCAGCATAAGTACCAGCACCGATAACTGGAACATCGCCAACTCTGCCATAACGCTTATTTGTCATTCCTCCGGTTGACGTTCCAGCCGAAATATTATTTTGAAAATCAATAGCTACAGCGCCAACAGTTCCAATTTTTTCTTCTTTAATATCTTGATTTTCCATTTTGACTTGTATTAGTTTGTCATAATTTTTTTTTGTAAAAAAATAACTTTCGTCAACTTTAACTAACCCTCTTTCTATTGCAAAATCTTCGGCACCTTTACCGCTTAGAAAAACATGAACTGAATTATCGAGAATTTCTCTTGCCAAATCTATTGGGTTTTTGATGGTTGTAACTCCTGAAACAGATCCTGCGTTACCTGAGTATCCATCCATTATTGAACTATCCATTTCAATTTTTTCGTCATGAGTAAAAACTGAGCCCTTGCCTGCATTAAAAAGATGTGAATCTTCTAAAATTCTTATTGATGCTTGTACAGCATCAAGTGATGAGCCTTTATTATTTAGTATTTTTCTACCAGCTATGAGTGATTCTTTGAGTTTTAATTTATATTCATTTTCCAACTCTTCTGAAATTGTTCCTTTTGAAATCCAACCTGCACCGCCATGAATTACTAGTATTGCTTTCTCAGAACTTTGTTTATTGCAGTTTACAGCAAAAAATATTAGAAAAAAAATAATTGATGTCTTGAAAATTTTCATTTTAACACTTTTGTTTTCAATTTACTTATTATTTTTCAACCTGTTAAATAATATTATCTCACTAAACTTCAAATTTTTATATTTTTGTAAAAATTTTGATGAACAAAAAACTCCTTCTTAGTTCAAAAAATCTCAAAATCATTATTAATAGATTAGCATGTCAATTAAAAGAAGTTCATGGTGACTTTAAAGACTCAGTAATTGTTGGATTACAGCCTAGAGGTTTAGTTTTATCTAAATCAATAAAAAAAATTTTAGAAGAGCAACATAAAATTCAAAATTTAAAAATAAATTTTTTAGATATTACTTTTCATAGGGATGATTTTCGACGTGACAAGGTTTTAAATCCAAATTTTAATAACATGGAAAATGATATTGAAGGAAAAAAAATAATACTCATTGATGATGTGTTATATACTGGAAGAAGTGTTAGATCTGCTTTATCAGCACTAGATTATTATGGCAGACCCTCGAAAATTCAATTATTAGTGTTAATCGATAGACGCTTTGCTAGACATTTACCAATACAGCCTGATTTTTCTGGTAGACAGGTAGATGCCATACAAAATGAAAAAGTTTTTGTCAATTTAAGTGCTGACGATAAAAAAAATAGTGTTTACATAATTAATCAAACTAATGAGTGAACTAAGTGTTAGAAATTTGATAGGCATAAAAGATTTAAAAGCTTCAGATTTAAATCTGATTTTTGAGACCACAAATAGATTTTTGGAAGTTCTAAATCGTCCAATTAAAAAAGTACCTACCCTTCGAGATATTACCATTGCTAATCTCTTTTTTGAAAACAGTACTAGAACAAAGTTGTCATTTGAATTAGCCCAAAAAAGATTATCAGCAGATGTAATAAATTTTTCATCCTCAGTTTCTTCAATCAAAAAAGGTGAATCTCTTATTGATACGATTAACAATATTATATCTATGAAAGTTGACATGATTGTTGTAAGACATCCAAGCGAGGGAGTTGCAAGTATGATTTCAAAAAAAGTAAAATCAATAATTATAAATGCTGGAGATGGCTCTAATGAGCATCCAACTCAGGCGATATTGGATACTTACACAATTCAACAAAAATTTGGTAATATTTCTGGAAAAAAAATTGCAATAATTGGTGACATTTTACATTCAAGAGTCGCATTATCTAATATATATGCTTTAAAAAAATTAGGTGCTGAGGTGTGTGTATGTGGCCCCACAACTCTAATACCAAAATATATCAAATCTCTTGGTGTCACAGTAGAAACTAATCTTAAAAAAGCTCTGCTATGGTGTGATGTAGCTAATGTTTTAAGGGTACAATTTGAAAGAATGAAATCTAGTTACTTTCCTTCAAACAGAGAATATTCAAAATATTTTGGAATTACAAAAAAAATTCTTGATGATTTAGGTAAGGATATTACAATAATGCATCCTGGACCAATTAACAGGGGAGTCGAGCTATCCAGTGAGGTTGTTGAATCCGATTATTCTGTAATATTAGATCAAGTTGAAAATGGTGTTGCTGTAAGAATGGCAATAATGTATTTACTTGCTTCAAAGCTATGAATACTAATTGGAAGTTAATTAAATTTACTTCTGTAAATAAAATTAAATTAGAAAATCTTGACGTCAACATTATTGTACAATTTGAGCTCGAATCTAGCTTAAATCAGAAATGTCAAAAAATAATGAATGATTATGTTTATAAATTTAAAAAATCATTGGTTGTAGTATCAAAACATTTAAAAACAAATAAAAAAAATTTATTTTCAATAGTTCCCACAGTTCAAGAAGCCATTGATGTTATTGTATTAGAGGAAATCGAGAGAGAAATCAATAGTTAAATGAAAATTAAAATTTTAGGTTGTCATTCATCAACTCCACAAATCGATAAAAACCCAACATCTCAAATTTTATTTATAAAAAATCATAAATTTTTGATTGACTGCGGAGAAGGTACTCAAGTTCAAATTAGAAAATCAAACGTATCTTTTGTCAATATAAAGCATATTTTTATTTCACATTTACATGGAGATCATTTTTTTGGTTTACCGGGTCTTTTATCAACATTTAATCTTTTAGGAAGAAAAACAGCAGTTCATATATATGGGCCATTGGGTATAAAGAAGATTATCACTGAAATTCTTAAAGCGGGTAACTCATGGACAACTTTTAAGATTCATTTTCGTGAACTTAATTTGAACAAATCTGAAATTATTTTTAATGATTCAAAAGTAAAAGTTTCAACAATTCCATTAAAACACCGAATTTATACTAATGGTTTTTTATTTGAGGAGAAAATTGGTCATAGAATTTTGAATATCAAAAAAATTAATGAATTAAAAATAAATAAGTATAACTATTTAGATTTAAAAAATGGAAAGGACATAATTATTGAAAATGGAAATAAAATTCATAATTCTGAACTGACTTTTAATCCTCCAAAAATTAAAAAATATGCATATTGTACTGATACAATTTATTTTGAGGAAATTATTAATACCATAAAAGGAGTTGATATTCTGTATCATGAATCTACATTTTTAGAAACTCATTCAGAAATTGCAAAAAAGACATTGCACAGTACTGCATTAGATGCAGCAAAAATTGCTAAGAAATCAGAAGTTAAAAAGTTAGTTTTAGGTCATTATTCTTCTAGATATAAAAATAAAAAGGCTTTTTATGATGAGGCTGTAAAGACTTTTCCAAATGTAGTTTTATCATATGATGGAGCAGAAATAATTTAATCAGTTCTTTATTATTTTTATAAAATGAAAAAAAAATTATTTGAACTTAGAAAATCCTATGACAAACTCTCTATAGATTTTGAAAAATTACCATCCCATCCAATGGATTTATTTAAAATTTGGTTTGACGAAGTATCAAGTCATGAAGGAGTAGATGAAGTAAATGCATTTACTTTAAGTACTATTAATTCGATTGGTGATTTAAGGTCTAGAGTAGTATTATTAAAAAAAATAGTTAATGAGTCATTTATTTTTTTCACTAATTATGAGAGTGAGAAGGCTCAATCTATATTTCATAATCCTAAGGTGTGCATGTCATTTTATTGGCCCAACTTAGAGAGACAGATAATTATAAATGGAAAGGCAATAAAGTCATCAAAAAAAATATCAGATGAATATTTTAAAAGCCGTCCTAGGGGAAGTCAGTTGGGGGCACATGTTTCTCCACAGAGTAAGGAGATTCCATCAAAAAATTTTTTAATACAAAGACTAAAAAAAATTGAAAAAAAGTATAAAGGAGTCGAAATTCCTCGGCCAACCAACTGGGGTGGAATAAAAATAACTCCAGATTCTTATGAGTTTTGGCAGGGTAGACCCAATCGTTTGCATGACAGAGTCAAATTTTTTAA
Organism: Flavobacteriaceae bacterium; assembly: GCA_002862715.1. Classification (GTDB taxonomy): domain Bacteria; phylum Bacteroidota; class Bacteroidia; order Flavobacteriales; family Flavobacteriaceae. Next base: position 6,823 of record PKDV01000108.1, read on the forward strand.
AGTTCAATCAAATTGGGAATATGTAAAGCTCGCACCATGAAGACGTGGATAATGATGAGACATGGAAAATCCTCATGGGAATATAATTTACCAGATCTAAATAGACCACTAAGCAAAAGAGGTGAGAATGATTCAAAAAAAACTTCTTCACTTCTAAAACAAAAACAAATAATAGTAGATTATGCTTTTTCAAGTCCAGCTCTCAGAGCCAAAAATACAGCTGAAATTGTTTTAAATGGTATAAATCATCCAAAACATTTGTATAGGGAAGAACCCTCGTTGTATGATTTTGAAGGAGATAATGTTATAAATTTCGTTAAAAATTTAGATAATAAAATATCAATTGTAATGACATTTGGGCATAATTCAGCATGTACAAATATTTTTAATACTTTTTCTAACAAATACGTTGATAATATTCCCACTGCAGGTATAGTGATTTTTCATTTTAAGGTATCTTTATGGTCATCTATAAGTGATGCTAGTACAGAACATTTTTTTCCAAAACTAATTTAATTTTATGTCAATACCTTTTGTAAATAGAGAGATTAGCTGGCTTGATTTTAATCAGAGAGTGTTACAGGAGGCACAAGATAAAAATGTTCCCTTAATTGAAAGAATAAGATTTATTGGAATTTTTTCAAATAATTTAGACGAGTTTTTCAAGGTAAGGTATGCAACAGTTAAGAGAGTTGCACAAATACAAGATGAGATTGAAGAATCTAAAAAAGCTGAAAAATTATTAAATGAGATTACTGAAAAAACAATTAAACTCCAACAGGAAAGTTTTAAAACTTTTGAAAAAATAATTAAGGAATTAGAACATGAAAATATATTTTTTTGTGATGAAATTAATATTGAAACAAATCAAAAACAATTTATAGAGGATTACTTTGAAAAGAAAATTTATCCTTTTTTACAAGTAATTATAGTTAATGAGAACACCCAAATATTAAGTAAGACCACCAATAATGTTTTTTTAGTTTCTAAAATTATCGATGATGAAAATAAAATCACTCATGGATTAATCGAAATTCCAAGTCACCTAGATAGGATAATAGTTTTACCATCACGTGGAGATAAAATTAATTTAATAATGTTAGATGATTTGATAAGGCATCAATCATATAAAATTTTTATGAATTTTAGTCCAAAAGAAATAAAAATACATATGATAAAATTTACTCGAGATGCCGAGCTTGATTTTGATGACGATATAAACAAAAGTTACGTAGACAAAATAGCCGCAAGTGTAAAAGATAGAGACGATGGAGACCCAGTTAGGTTTGATTATGATAAAGAGATTGATGATGATACTTTAGAAATGTTATTAGAAAAATTTAATATTGGTTCAAGAGATAGTATTATCGCAGGAGGTAAATATCAAAATAGAAAAGATTATATCAACTTTCCTAGTTTGGACAGAAATGACTTATTGTATGATAAATTTAAGCCTCTAAAAATTCACAATTTTAACTTAAATGAAAGTTTAATTGAGCAGATTGATGTGAGAGATTATTTACAGTATACACCTTACCACAAATTTGATTATATAATTAATTTTTTGAGGGAAGTATCAGTTGATAAAGAAGTAAAAACAGTATTTATTACAATATATAGGCTTTCAGAGGTATCACAAGTAGCTAACTTACTTATACAAGCTGCAAGAAATGGAAAAAGGGTAACAGTTCAAATAGAATTACAAGCTAGATTTGACGAGGAAGCTAACATAAGATACGCAGAGGTTTTTAAAAAGGAAGGAGTCCGACTTATTTTTGGAATTCCTAACTTAAAAGTTCACTCTAAAATTTGTGTAATTCAAAAAAAGGTTAGTAATAAATTAAAAAGGTACGGGTTCATAAGTACTGGAAACTTTAATGAATCTACCGCTAGACTTTACACCGATTTTACATTGTTCACTTCAAATCAGCAGATTCTAAAAGAAGTATTAAGAGTGTTTACTTTTCTAGAAATGAATTATAAGTATCCAAATCATAAATTAATTTTAATATCTCCATACAGTACGTCTACAGGAATTATAAATCGAATTAATCGTGAAATTGAAAATGCAAAAAATGGAAAAAATGCCTTGATAAGAGTCAAAATTAATAATTTGACAAATATCAAGATTGTAGAAGCATTGTATAAAGCTAGTCAAAATGGAGTTCAAATCAGAATGATAATTCGTGGAGTATGTTGTTTAGTCCCAGGTGTGAAGGGTTTTAGTGACAATATTCAAGTAATTAGTGTGATTGATAGATTTTTAGAGCATCCCAGACTAGTAATATTTGAAAATTGTGGACAAAGAGAAATATTCATATCTTCTTCAGATTGGATGACTAGAAATCTTGATAACCGAGTTGAAGTTTCATGTCCAATATATGATAAACAACTTCAACAAGAAATCATAGATACATTTGAAATTAGTTGGCATGATAATATAAAATCTAGAAATGTTAATCATGAAATTAATAATCAGTACAGAAAATATGGTGTTAAAGACATAAGATCACAGTATGCTATATATAAATATTATCAAGATAAAGTAATATAAATTGACTATATATAAGCTTGCAGCTATCGACATAGGATCTAATGCCATAAGGCTTTTAATTAGTAATGTAATTGAAAAAGATAAATTTACTAAGCCGTTTTTTTCAAAAAATTCTTTAGTAAGAGTGCCAATAAGATTAGGTGAAGACACATTTGGCTCTGGTTCCATTAATAAAAAAAATATTTTAAGAATTGTCAAAGCAATAAAATCGTTTAAATATATAATGGAAATTAATGAAGTTGATGATTACATAGCTTGTGCTACTTCTGCTTTACGTGAGGCTAAAAATGGTAAACAAGTTGTTGAGAGAATATTCAATGAAACCAATATTAAAATTGAATTAATTGATGGTAAAAGAGAAGCTGAATTAATTGCATTGACTGATTTAGAAAATTTTTTCAATCCTAAAAAAATCTATTTACATATTGACGTAGGTGGAGGTAGCACAGAACTGACTTTGATAAATGGAAAAAAAATTATTGATTCAAAGTCTTTTAAGATTGGTACTGTCAGAATTTTAAAAAAAATGGTATCAAACAATGAGTGGAATTTTTTTGAAAAATGGATTGAAAATAAAACAAAAAAATACAGGGGAATATCACTAATTGGTTCAGGAGGAACAATCAATAAAATTTTTAAAATATCTGGTAAAAAAATAGGAAAACCACTTTCGTACATTTTTTTATGTAAACAATACGAAAAATTAAAAAAGCAATCTTTTGAAGAGCTGATAATTAATCATCAAATGAACCCAGATAGGGCTGATGTTATAGTTCAAGCTGTAAATGTTTACTTATTGGCTATGAAGTTGAGTGGTTCTACTAAAATTTATGTTCCAAAAATAGGCTTAGCAGATGGTACTATAAAGTTGCTGTATTTAAGAAATAAAAAGAAAGGAATCAGTTAATATTCTAAGAAAAAATTTTTTTTATATTTTTCAATTTCTGGGTTTTTCATTTTTAGATTATTATATTTTTCTTCACTAGTATATATAAATTTTTTTTTATCAACCTCAACTAAATTCACAATTAGTATTAAGTAATCATTTTTTAATTCTTTTTTTAAATATTTAACTAAATCAACGCTATTTTTTTCAAGCTCAATTTTGTTGGTTTGATTTGGCACATTAATATGAACTTCAATTTTATTTTTAAGTCTAGGAGTGTCAAGTTGTAATAATGCTGCTAAATTTTTTTCACCTTTTTTAATAATTTCTTTTAAAAAAATCATCCATTTTGATTTAAGTTCTTCTTCTATAATTAAATTATTTGAAGGTTTAATTTCAGTAACATTTTTCTCAATAGTTTTGTTTTCTGATTTATACTTAATACTAGAAATTGACAACTCTGAAACTCCGCCACCAGAAATATTTATTTTAATCGGCTTTTTATTATTTATCTCATCTTTATCCTTAGTGTTTAATTCCGCATAATTGATTATATCTGTTTTTTTTTGGTTTTTTGTCAGGTCAAAAGGTTTTATGTAATTTTTTTTTTTTTCCTCATCAATTGATGCGATTTGCATTAAACATAATTCGACCTGCAAGTTTGGATTAATACTAGTTTTATATTTAAGTGAATATTCATTCGAAATATCTAATGCAAACAATAAAATTTCTTTTGATTTATTTTTTGATTGTAAAATGATTTTTTCCTTGGTTTTACTGTCTAAATCGAGTAAATCAGCAGTACTTATGTCATGACACATAATTAAATCTCTAATATGTCTACATAATCCATCAATAAATTGAAATCCATCAAATCCATTGCTAATCAAATCGTTAAACATAATTATTGGTTTACTAAAATCTCCAATAAATAATTTTTCACATATTTCAACGTAAGTTGATTTATCAAGCAAATTAAGATTTAGCGAAACATCTTTTGAATTTAAATTAGAATTCGTAAATGTCACCATTCTATCAAATATTGACAAACCATCACGCATTGCTCCATCAGATTTTTGAGAAATTAAATCTATCGCACCTTCCTCAAATTTTATTTTTTCTTTCTCAGCGATACTAATTAAAAATGATTTAACCTCAATAGGTTTTATTCTCTTAAAATCGAAAATTTGACATCTTGATAAAATTGTTGGTATTATTTTTTCTTTTTCAGTCGTTGCTAGAATAAAGACAACATGTTTTGGGGGTTCCTCAAGTGTTTTTAAAAATGCATTGAAAGCAGTTTGACTTAACATATGAACTTCATCAATAATAAAAACTTTGAACTTACCTGTTTGAGGAGGAATTCTAACTTGTTCAATTAAATTTCTTATATCAGAAACTGAATTATTAGATGCAGCATCAAGCTCAAAAATATTAAATGCCAAATCATTATTTTGATGTTTATTTATTTCATTTGCAAAAATTCTCGCGCAAGTTGTCTTACCTACACCTCTTGGCCCACAAAATATCATTGCATTTGGAATTTTATTTGTTGCAATGGCATTCTCTAATGTTTTTGTAACAGCTTCTTGACCAACAACATCTGAAAATTTTTTTGGTCTATATTTTAATGCAGATACAACAAAATCACTCATAAAGTAAAGATACGTAAACTCGGTTTTTTTAATTAAATAATTTTTTAGAAAAAATGTATTTTTGTTTGGCAGGCCACCTTATCGCTCTAATTATTTAGAGAGGAAAGTCCGGACACCATAGCGCATCATAGCGGGTAACTCCCGTCGACTCTTTAGAGTTAGGACTAGTGCAACAGAAAGTATGTACAGTTAGGCTGTAGTGAAATCATGTAAACTCTATGAGGTGAAACGCCATGTATACCAGCACTGAGGGTAGCGCGCCCAAGTTGGAGGGTAGGCGGATAAAGCAAAACAGTAATGTTTTGCTGAGATTAATGATAAGGCACGACAGAATCCGGCTTATGGCCTGTTTTATAATTTTATTTTTTTTAAAATTGATTTACTATTAGGTCCAACATTAAATAAGAGATCTATAATTGAAAGGTTGTTTATGAAACCATTTTTTTGAATGAAAACCTGATTGTAATTTAATTCAAATTTATTTTGATTTTTTTTTATTTCACATAATTTTCTCAAATCATCAAAGAAGGGATTAGGTTGGTAAACTTTGGAAAAAGATATACTAGTTGTGATATCCAATAACTCTAAAATTTTATTGAAAATAGTTTTATTGAAATCAAATAAGTTACTACAATTTGTTGAAAAAATCTCTAAAAAGATTTCTTCATAAAATTCAAAATATGGAGATGATCTATATGCAATTTGTATTGATTTTAGATGATTTAATCTCCAGTTGCTACTATTATCTATTTCAACGTTTCTGTACTTTTGGTGACCAATTTCTCCTTTGTGCTTGACAGGTATTGAAAGCATAAGCTTTCCATTTGACCCATGAATATAAAGCCTATTTCTTTGAGTTTGTTTTTGATAATTATCATGGGCTTCAATGAAAATTTCTTTTGATTTGATAATGTGAGACCACAACTCAATTGAGCCTGTGTATGTTAGAGGTACTAATATTTTTGACATTAATTTGTTTTTCTTCTTTTTCGAACAAAAACTAATACTTGCCATATCATTAATAGTCCTATAAAGTAACCAAAATATGATTTTCTTTCCCCTTCACCACCTACAGTTGAAAAAATTCTATTCCATCTTGGCTTCCAATTAGAAATTCCATCCATGAATCCATCTATACTCATCCATATAAAAACTGGTTTACCAATTATGTGATCTTCAGGAACGAATCCCCATGAGCGGCTGTCCTCAGAGTTATGTCTATTATCTCCCATCATCCAGAAGTAGTCTTGTTTAAAAGTGTAGGTCTTTATTTCTTGATTATTAATTAGAATTCTGTCTTTTAAAACTTTTACATCGTTTTTTTCGTAATCTTTAATTATTTTCTTGTAGAGGGGGAACGAGACTTTATTAATTTCTACACTAGCTCCTGCTTTTGGGATTGTTATTGGTCCAAATTGGTCTTCATTCCAATTATATTTTAAATTATTAGGAAAAAAATCTTCATTATATGTTTTTATTTTAATTATCCTAACCAGACTATCCAATGGCATAGTTTTAATTAAACTTTCAGCTTCTTTTTCGGTAAGAAATAATTCTTTTTTACTCTCTAAAATTTCAGATGCTTGAATTCTATACTTTTTTACAGTTTTAATTGGTAATCCCTTTGGTCCTGTAAGCACAACGAAATTTTTCAAATCATTATCAATCACACTTATTTGTGATTTGAGTTCATCAAAAATTTGTTGATTAATATTTTTTATAACATATTTTCTGAAATTGAAATCATCAATACCATTTTGAATTAATTTCCTTGAAGAAATTCCTTGTGAGCTGTAAGCTAAGTATGGAAATAATGGATTGGCTCGATAGGGCATTACTGATTTTGCACCATTAATAAATATTATTCCATCCACTATTGATAAGGTATCACCTGGTAATCCAACACATCTTTTTACATAATTTGATTTTTTATCTATAGGCTTATCAACTCTCTTTTCTTTTTTGAAAAATTGTCTTACTGTATCTGCGGGCCAGTTAAAAACCACAATATCATTTCTTTTAATTTTTTGCAATTTTGGTAGCCTCAAATATGGAAGTTGTGGTTTTTTTAAATAAGACCTAGATTTAATGAGTGGAATTGTATCGTGCATCATTGGCATTGAAATAGCTGTTTGAGGAAGTCTTGCACCATAATGAAACTTACTAACTAGCAGAAAATCACCAACAAGTAAACTTTTTTCAAGTGAACCGGTTGGAATTATAAATGGTTGCAAAAAATAAGCATGAACAATAGTAGCAATAATAATTGCGTAAATGGTTGATCCAATAAATTCTCCAAATTTGGTTTTTGCCTTTAAATCTCTGTCTTTTTTATATTCGACATTAATGAAGTAATTAATGTAGAATCCAAACAAACCTAAGCTCAATAAGGTATAAACAGAATCACTGATTGAATCACGTCCAAAGCTTCTTGACGTCTCTATCCACACAACTGGCAACATTAGTAGGTTTACAATTGGTATGTATAATAAAATCACCCACCACGTTGGACGTCTTATGATACGCATTAAAACTATTGAATTATATATAGGTATTATTGCACTGTATGAGGAATAACCGGCTATTCGGTATAATTTCCAAAGTTTTAGAAATATTAAAATTTGAAATAAAATAAAAAAAATAAACAATTGAGCCAGAGTCATTGTATAATCAATTTAAATCAAGAACATCATTTAAAGTAAAAATTCCTTTTTTTCCAATTATCCATTCAGCAGCAATAACCGCACCTAGAGCAAACCCATCCCTGTTGTGGGCAATATGTTCAAGTCTAATAGAATCAATATTAGAAGTGTAATTAACTTTGTGTATGCCTGTAATATTTCCTGACCTAATAGATTTAATTGGAATATGATTTTTTATATTTTTTTTATTTGAAGTCCAATTAATGTATTTGCTATTTTCAATAATATCATTGGCTAATTGTATTGCAGTTCCACTAGGTTTATCAATTTTTTTTTCGTGATGAATTTCGCTTAATTCTAAATCATATTGATTGTGTTTACTAATAATGTTAGCCAACTTTTTGTTGATACTGTAAAAAATATTGACACCTAAACTGAAATTAGACGAGTATAAAAAAGCAGTATTCTTCTCTAAACATACCTTTTTGGCATAATCTATTTTATTAATCCATCCGGTTGTGCCGCTGACAACTGGAATGTTTTGATTGAATGAGTTTGTAATATTATTTACAGCAGTTTTTGGAGTACAAAAATTGATGGTAACATCAACATTACCAAGTTTTTCAGAGCTATTATTTTTATCGACAATTGTTTTGATTGTGTGACCTCTGCCGATAGCAATTTTTTCAATTGCCTTGCCCATTTTACCATATCCAACTAATGCGATTTTCATTTATAAATTCAAAGTTAAGCTAATTCCACTTTGAATAAATAAATTTTGAGTATCATTTTCTATAAAAGGTCTGATACTTAGGTCACTATTAACATTGTATTGTTTCAAATGTGCATCAATATTTGCATCCAAAATATTTAGAAAATAAAAGCCAACAATAAACAACATAGACCTATCTCTGTTTCTCTTGTAAAAGTTTTGTCCATCGATTAGTCGATTATTATCTAAAATTATAGATTGAAATTCATCATCTTGAAATCCAGAAATTCTTCTCTTATAAGCATTTCTATACCTTTTATAGTTTTTTTCATTAAAGTCATAAGCATATATAGATGCTCCAATTGCACCATAAACTAATGGAACTTTCCAATATCTTTTATTAAAAATTTGCCCCAAACCAGGTATTACAGCAGAATAAAAAGCGGCTTTTGAAGGACGTAAGGGGTCTTCATCAATAATTAGAGTAATATTTTCAGACTTTATCTCTTGTGAAATAGTAAAATTTAAGCCTACTAGTAATGTAAAAAAAATAATTTTCAAATTCATTTAAATTTTTTCAAAATCGAATTAAAATCATCCTCGTTTTTAAATGAAATAATTATTTTACCATCTCCTTTACTACTTAAACTAGTAACAACTTTTGATCCAAAATATTTTGACAAAAAAGAAATATGTTCTTTTGTGAAATCTTCGGATTTCAGAGTTGTTAATTTATTTTTTTCCTTAATAATTTTTTCAGTTTGTCTAACCGACAAATTTTTTGAAATTATTTTTTTATAAAACTCCATTTGAATTTCAGAATTTGAGATTGAAAGCAGAGCCCTTCCGTGACCCATAGAGATAAAACCATCTCTAATTCCAGATTGAATTATTGGATTTAATTTCAAAAGCCTTAAATAATTAGTTATTGTTGTTCTTTTTTTTCCAATCCTGATACTTAATTCGTCCTGTGTTAATTTCGACTCGCTAATTATTTTATCACAACACATGGCTATTTCAATAGGGTCAAGGTCAGAACGTTGAATGTTTTCAACAAGAGCCATTTCAATTGATTGTTTGTCATCAGCGGATTTGATGTAACACGGTATATGATTTAATCCAATGGTTTTGGCAGCTCTAAATCTTCTTTCACCAGCAATAATTTGATATTTATTTGAATTAATTTTTCTAACTGTTATTGGCTGTATTAAGCCTAATTCTTTTATTGAAACCGCTAATTCAGAAATAAGTTCAACATTGAACTTTTTTCTAGGCTGATTTGGATTAAAATCAATCTCATGAATGGGGATTTCTAGAACTTTACCTCCTCGTTTGTTTTCTGGCTGATTTTCATCATTTTTTAATAAGGCAGATAAACCTCTTCCTATTGCCTGACGTTTGTTTGCTTTTGCCATATCAGCTATTTTTAAGTATCAATTCTTCTGCAAATTTCAAATAGTTATTTGCACCTTTACTAGAAGCATCATAATTAATAATCGTTTCCCCAAAAGAAGGGGCCTCTCCAAGTCTAACATTCCTAGAAATAATCGTATTAAATACCATATTATAAAAATGTTTTTTTACTTCTTCTACAACTTGTTTAGATAATCTCAATCTAGAATCATACATAGTTAATAACATTCCTTCAATTTCCAATGAATTATTGTGAATTTTTTGAATACTTTTTATTGTGTTGAGTAACTTCCCAAGCCCTTCTAATGCAAAATATTCGCATTGTATCGGTATGATTATTGAATTTGAAGCACTAAGTGCGTTTAAAGTTATTAAACCAAGTGAGGGAGGGCAATCAATCAAAATATAATCGAATTCATCAGAAACTTTATTTAAAGCATTTTTTAACATCATTTCTCGATTTGGTTTATCAACTAGTTCAATTTCAACTGCAACCAAATCGATGTGAGATGGAATTATAAATAAGTTTGGGCTATTGGTTTTAATTATTGATTTTTTTATATCACCAATGTGTTCAAATACTTGGTATATGTTAATTTCAAAATCATCATTATTCAAACCAAGTGAAGAAGTCGCATTGGCTTGAGGGTCTGCATCTACTAATAAAACTTTTTTTTCAAGAGCTCCAAGGCTTGCAGCAAGGTTTACTGTAGTGGTTGTTTTACCAACTCCACCTTTTTGATTTGCTACAGAAATTATTTTACCCACATTTAAACTTTAACTAAAAATAAGACATAAATGAACTTATTGTAACATACATTTCGAGAAGTTATTCTTTATTTTTTATCAATATCAAATCTATTAGATTTATTTTAAGCTATCACCATAATTTATGATATAAACATCTTCATTCTCTTTTTTTAAAAAATATTTTTCTCTTCCATATTTTTCAATTTCAATCGAATCATTTAATTTTTTAATCAACTCTTTGTCTTTTAAAATTTCAATTTCTAATTTGATTTTTTCTTTTTCAAGAAGGTCTAATTTTTTTTTGAGTCCTATAAATTTTACTAATGAATTTGTATCTAAAAAAACCATCCAAGTAAAGAAAATTAACCCAATTATGGCATAGATGTTTCTAAAATATACAAGTATTTTATTTTTTTTTCTTTTCATTAGTTTATTAAATTTTTAACTATTAAATCAATTTCAGATTTAGCATGCTTTAAATTTTCATCATTATTAATAATAATATCAACTTTTTCTATATGCGGTTTTACATATTTTTCGTGCATTTCGTGTATATTTTTTTCAAACCTATCAATTACTTCTTTTTCTGTTCTTCCCCTATATTTAATATCTCTTTTAATTCTTCTTCTTACTCTTTTTTCTTTTTCACATTCGATATAAATTTTTTTATCGAATAATTTTAAAAGTTTTTTGTTAGAAAATATTAAAATCCCATCAACTAGAATAAATTTTTTTGGGTAACTAATTTCAGTTTTTTTTAGTCTCTTATGTTTTTTGTAGCTGTAAATTGGGATGTGTACCGGATTTCCATTTTTGAGTTCACTTAATTGATTTGTAATTAACTCATAATCAATCGAACTTGGGTGATCAAAATTTATATTACACCTCTCTTCGAATTTTAAGTAAGAAAAATCCTTGTAATATTGATCAAGTGAAATTATTGAAGAATTATTTGACCCTAATTTATCGTAAGCGTATTTAACCAAAACGCTTTTACCTGACCCAGTACCACCACAAAATCCAATAATCACAAAAAAAATATTGAATAAATTTAGTTTTTTTTGTCGGGATGACAGGATTTGAACCTGCGACCCCACGCACCCCATGCGTGTGCGCTACCAGGCTGCGCCACATCCCGAGATAAATTAGATGTTTTGTCGGGGTGGCAGGATTCGAACCTGCGACCTCCGCGTCCCAAACGCGGCGCGATAACCGGGCTACGCTACACCCCGAAAAAGATTGCAAATATAATTGTTTATACAAAGCACTAAAAGCTATATTTTTAAAAAATAATTGGTTATAACTTTTATAATAGTATTTAACTTAAAATGCATAATAGTGTAAATTTGAAATTTATATGAGTTTAGAAATTGAAAAAGTTAAAAATTTAATAATTGGTTCTGGTCCTGCCGGATACACCGCTGCAATTTATGCAGCAAGAGCTGATTTAAAACCTGTATTATACACAGGTTTAGAGCCTGGAGGTCAACTTACTACTACTACTGATGTTGATAATTTTCCTGGTTATCCAGATGGAATTCAAGGTCCAAAAATGATGGTTGAACTTCAGCAGCAAGCGGAAAGATTTGGTACAGATGTAAGAGTTGGAATGGCTACATCCGTTAAATTTTCATCTAAAAAGGGTGGTTTTCATATTGTTACTATTGATGATAAAAAAGAAATTCATGCCAAAACAGTGATAATTTCAACAGGTGCCTCTGCTAAATATCTTGGAATTCCCAGTGAACAAAGGTTAAGGGGTGGTGGAGTCTCTGCGTGTGCTGTTTGCGATGGGTTTTTTTATAAAGGTCAAGAAGTAGCAATTGTTGGAGGTGGAGATACGGCCGCTGAAGAAGCAACATATCTATCAAAAATATGTTCAAAGGTAACCATGCTTGTAAGAAAGGATCACATGCGAGCATCTAAAGCTATGCAGCATAGGGTAAGAGCATCAAAAAATATTGATTTAAGATTCAATACTGAAATTGATAAAGTTTTAGGTGAACAGGTGGTTGAAGGACTAAGAATAGTAAATAATATTAACGGGAAAAAAGAAGAAATTAAGATTTCTGGTCTTTTTATTGCTATAGGGCACAAACCTAACACAGATATTTTTTCCGGTCAATTGGACATGGACAGCGACGGATATTTAATTACCAATGGAAAATCAACCAAAACGAATATTCACGGAGTTTTTGCTTCGGGAGATGTTCAAGATAAGGAATACAGACAGGCTGTTACTGCTGCAGGGACTGGATGTATGGCCGCTCTTGATGCAGAGAGGTACCTTGCTGAGCTACAATAAAAGTTTGTTAAGATTTTTTTGAACTAGGCTCTTTAATATTAACATATTTACAACATGTTTCTTTTTTTACGTTTTATATATTTAGAGTTAATATGAGAAACAAACCCAATATTAAATATTTTAAGACTGTTCTATTAAAAGTTAAAAAATATCCACTATTATTTAAAAAAGAACTCAACAAAGCTAAAAACAGTCTTTCCAAATATGATTATATGCTTTTAATGATGTGGGTTAAAGACATTGAATTGTCTTCCCTGTCATAAAAAATAATTTTTTTGGATTAAATCCTTTATTAAGTTTGCGTAAATTTTGTTATTTGTTAAAGAAGAATCCATTTGGGCACTATTTGATTCTAAAAAAAGCACTCATTATTTTTTTTGGATTTCTCACTCGAAAGAGGTTTAATGGATTTAATAATCTTGTAATTAAAGGATCAGAAGTAATAAGAGATTTACCCCATAAAAACGTTTTATTTATTTCTAATCATCAAACCTATTTTGCAGATGTGACAGCAATGTTGCATGTATTTTTGGCTAGTTTAGCCGGCAGAGTTGATAATTTAAATTATTTGAGTTATTTATTCAATCCTAAATCCAACATTTACTTTATAGCGGCTAAAGAAACTATGAAGTCCGGGCTTTTACCAAGAATTTTAGCATATGCAGGGTCAGTACCAATTAAAAGAACTTGGAGAGAAAAAGGAAAATCAATTAATCGAGATATAGATACAAAGGATTTTGAGAATATTGGCATAGCTTTAAATGATGGATGGGTTATTACCTTCCCTCAAGGTACAACAAAACCATATGCTCCAATTAGAAAAGGTAATCTTAACATCATCAAGACCTATAAACCTATAATTGTACCGATTCAAATTGATGGATTTAGAAGATCATTTGATAGGAAGGGCATTTTTATAAAAAAAAGAGGAGTTAGACAATCAATGGAAATTAAAAAACCATTAAAATTGGATTTAAATGCTTCAGATGATGAAATTTTAGATAAAATAGCTGTTTCAATAGGGCAAAAGCAATGAATTATTCATAATTTTAAAATTTAAAATTGGTTTATGAAAAAATATATATTGATTTCTGTTTCAGCGTTATTTTTTTATTCATGCGTTCAAAGTAAAATTTTTCTGTATGAAGTTGAAGGCTCTGAAGAATTTCCAAATTCATCTTTAACTATAAATAAAATTAAATCTGAAGGAAGCGATTTCTTTTTTGATTTTAAAATTGACAACTATGAACTTGGTTCACAGACTAGCAAAAACTTTAAATATAATTTAGCTAATTCTGATAAAGGACAGCACATTCATTTTATTCTTAACAATGGTCCATATTCAGCACATTATGAATCTAGTTTCACAAAAAAAATTGAAGGAGATTCTAATATACTATTGGCTTTTCTATCCAGATCATATCATGAATCTGTTAAAAATCCAAATGCATATGTAATTCAACAAATTGGTGGGGGTGAAAATATAGACTTAAACCAAGAATTTCTTTTTTACAGTCGCCCAAAAGGCACATATGAAGGCTTAGATACGGAAAAGTTGTTACTTGATTTTTATTTAGTTAACACAGAGTTGTCGCCTGATGGAAACAAAGTTAGGCTGACTATAACTCAGAATGGTTTAATTGTACATTACACCACACTTGATCGTTGGGTTCCATATTACATTGAGGGTTTGGAGAAAGGAGAAGTTAAAATTAAGCTTGAACTAATCAATGCAGAAGGGAATCTAGTCGACACAAAATTTAATCCATCTGAAAGAACAATAATTCTAAAGTAAAAAAACAAATTATATTTTACTAGGGTTCTTGAGCTATTTCAAATTTAATACCGTCAATATCTTTGTTGATTTCAATCTGACATCCAAGTCTTGAGTTGGTTTTTGAGTTAGAAATATCATCAAGCATTGCTAGCTCGTCGTCATCTGGATTGCCGTAGTGTTCACTAGACTCGATGTGAATGTGGCATGATGCACAGCTTCCCATTCCACCACAAAAGCCTTCAACTCCAAAGCTGTTGTCTCTGCAAAACTCCATTAGGTTTGTATTGGAATCTATTTCAACATCTACATCATGCTTTTGGCCTTGTCGGTCAGTTATTTTTAATTTTATTTTTTCACTCATATTTTTAAAAACCTTGGATACCTTGAACTGTTGTATATTTCATATTATACCTTTTGTCAGGATTAATAATTTTATATGCTGACTGTATTGCTAACGCTGCTTCATGGAATCCGCATAAAATCAATTTTAATTTACCTGGATATGTATTTACATCGCC
>PKDV01000069.1 GCA_002862715.1 Flavobacteriaceae bacterium
TAGACAATAATGGAAATGAATTATTTTTAGTCACGGACTACAATGCTCCAAACAAAAAAATTGTTAAAACTTCTTTTGCTAATCCTGGAAGAAATTACTGGGTCGATTTAGTGCCAGAAAAAGAGTTTGTTTTATCAGCATCAAAATGTGGTGGATTCATCTTTACCAGATACATGATTGATGCGATTTCTAAGGTTTACCAATACGACTTTAATGGTAAACTTGTTCGTGAAGTTGAACTACCAGGTATTGGAACATCATCTGGCTTTAGAGGGAAAAAAAATGAAAATGAATTATATTTTAACTTCTCTAACTATTATATGCCTTCAACTAGATATAAGTACAATGTTATTAGTGGAGAATATTCAGAATTTTGGAAGCCGAATATTGACTTTCAATCATCTAACTATATATCTGACCAAGTTTTTTATAGCTCTAAAGACGGTACAAAAATTCCAATGATAATAACTTATAAAAAAGGCACTGTTCTTGACGGTAATAACCCAACAATTTTATATGGCTATGGAGGATTTAACATTAGTCAAACCCCAAGGTTCAGTATAACCAATGCCGCATGGTTGGAACTTGGTGGAATATATGCGGTGCCAAATATTAGAGGCGGTGGAGAATATGGAAGAAATTGGCACAATGCTGGTGTAAAAACAAACAAACAAAATGTTTTTGATGATTTCATTGCAGCTGCTGAGTACTTGGTTAAAGAAAAATATACATCTAATAACTATTTGGCGATTCGAGGTGGATCTAACGGTGGTCTACTCGTTGGGGCTGTGATGACACAACGTCCAGATTTAATCCGTGTCGCTCTGCCTGCTGTTGGAGTTTTGGACATGTTAAGATATCACCTTTTTACTTCAGGTGCTGGTTGGGAATATGACTATGGAACTTCAGAAACTTCTAATGAAATGTTTAAATATTTAAAATCATATTCCCCAGTCCACAACGTTAAAGAAAATACCACTTATCCTTCAACTTTGATTACAACAGGTGATCACGACGATAGAGTTGTTCCAGCACATTCATTTAAATTTGCAGCTGAACTTCAAGAAAAGGGTTCAAAAGAAAATCCACTTTTAATTCGAATCGAAAAAAACGCAGGTCACGGAGCTGGTACCCCAATTTCTAAAACCGTAGAACAATACGCTGATATTTTTGGGTTCACATTATTTAACATGGGTTATAAAAAATTACCCAAAAAATATGTTGAATAAACTATCCTAGAGCTACATCAAGACTCATCATCACAATAAAGCCAGCAATTAGTCCCATGGTAGCTAAATCAGTGTTTCCACCTTTCTGACTTTCGGGTATTACCTCCTCAACAACAATAAATATCATAGCACCTGCTGCGAATGAAAGTGCATAAGGTAAGATTGGCCAAACTAATATTACTAAAGCTGCACCAATAACCGCAAAAATAGGTTCAACTATTGCAGATAATTGTCCCCATGACCAAGATTTTCCTCTGCTGAATCCAGCTCTTCTAAGTGGCATAGAAACTGCAAAACCTTCTGGGAAATTTTGAATCCCAATTCCTATTCCTAAAGCCACAGCAGCACCTAATGTATAAATATTTGCAAACTCAGGAATTACTAAAGACCCAAAGGCAACACCAACTGCAAGTCCTTCGGGAATGTTATGAATTGCGATAGCAAGAACCAAAAGTGATGTTTTTTTTAAGTCTGTTTTTGGCCCTTCAGCTTCCTTCATTTTACCAAAAATATGTAAATGTGGAATTGATTTATCTAAAACATACATAAAAACAGCACCTAAAAAAAATCCAATTGCCGGAGGTAAAAATGGCGGTAAATTAGATTGTCCTAATTCATTCTGAACCTCTACTGTATTAATTGCCGGAGCAATTAGAGACCAAACACTCGCTGCAATCATTACACCTCCAGTAAATCCCAAAGCAGTATCCAAAAACTTTCTATTGGTAGATTTAAAGAAAAAAACTAATGCAGCTCCAAGTGCAGTTAAAACCCATGTAAACAGTCCCGCAAACAATGCTTGTATAATTGGAGATTTTGAACTTAAAAAATTAAGTATAGAGTCAAAAATAAAATCTATCACTTCACAAATATAGCTTGAGTTAAACTAAGATTGAATTTAAATTATTTACTCCTTTTGTTTAGGTTTGTAAAAGTGAAAAATTCAAAAATATATGATTTCATTTTTATTGGAGCTGGCGCTTCAACACTTCAAATAATTAATAATGTTATTTTATCAAACTCATTTAAAAATTTTTCAATTCTAATAATTGAAAATGATGAAAATAAGGTTAATGATAGAACATGGTCTTTTTGGGGAAATACTGATGATAATTTTTGTAAATCTTTCATTGCTAAAGAATGGAATAAAATTTGTTTCAAATCAAAGGACTTTCATCTTGAAGAATCATTGCACCCATTGTCTTATAAAATGATAAGAAGCGCCCCATTTTATGATGGTGTAAAAAAATTAATTAAAACCTGTCCCAACATTATAATAAAATTTGATTCGTTTGTAAGCTATTTTGAGGAAAAAAATTATGTGAACATTAAAACTGTTAAAGCTAAATATAAATCTAAATTTTTATTCAATAGCGTTATTAATTGGAATTTAATTTTAAACCAAACAAAATATCCTGTACTACAGCAACATTTTGTTGGTTGGTTTATAAAAACAGATAAGGAACATTTCAACTCTGAAATTGCAACTTTTATGGACTTTGATATTAATCAAAATAAAAAAACTAGTTTTATTTATTTACTTCCACTAAACAAAAAAGAGGCTCTGGTTGAATACACATTGTTTTCAAAGGAGCGATTAAAGTTTGCAGAATATGAAAGGGGTATACGCTCATATTTAAATAAAAATAATATCCGCAATTACTCGATCAATGAAATTGAAAATGGTAACATCCCAATGACATGCTACCCTTTTCATAAACATAACTCAAAAAGAGTTCTATTCATCGGTTCTGCAGGTGGGTGGACGAAGGCCAGTACTGGTTTTACCTTTTCTTCAATTAGAAAAAAATCTGAAAAGCTTGTTAATTATTTAAAGAAAAACGATGACTTAAGTAAATTCGAATCCAAAAATAGATTTTGGTGGTACGATCTTCTTTTTCTTGATGTTTTATCAAAATATAATCATAAAGGCTCAGAACTTTTTACAAAAATGTTTAGTAAAAATAAGCTAGAAATTATATTAAAATTCTTAGACGAAGAGACTTCTTACTGTGAAGAAATTAAAATTTTTTTAAGTTTCCCTAGATTACTTTTTGTGAAACAATTAATAAAGCGTTTAATAAGATCTACTCATTAAATTTTTTGCAAAATATTTAAAATGAGATTTTTTCAGGTCTGATATTGAAATCCTTTCTAAAGCAGATATTGATTTTTGAGTGTATTGGGCTACAATCTGTGTGGTATGTTCTTTAACTTTTGATTCATTAAATATATTTTTTACAAGATTAATTTTCTTTGATGATTCTAGCTTTTTATCTGAGTATAAACTTAAAAGTTTTGTTTTCTGTTCACTATTAGAATTCATCATTGAAATGTGATAAAGTATTGTTTTTTTATTTTCTAATATGTCACCTCCTATTTCCTTCCCAAAAGTTTTTTTATCCCCATATAAATCTAGAAAGTCATCTTGAAGCTGGAAAGCAATTCCTAAATAAACTCCAAAATCGTAAAATAAATCCTGATTTATTATTGAAGTATCTCCAACGATAGACCCCATTTTTAGAGCACATCCAATTAAAACAGCTGTTTTCAACTTTATCATCTTTAAATAATCATCAATTGATGTTGAGTTTATTGTTTCAAAACCTAAATCCATGCTCTGACCCTCACAAACGAAAAGTGCTGTTTCAGATAATAAATTGGTGAGTTTATAAAATATGTCAGGGCTATAGTATTTCAATCTTTGATATGACAAAACAAATAAAGCGTCTCCTGACAAAATTGCTGAATTTACACCCCAAATTTTATGAGCGGTTTCTTTCCCTCTTCTAACCATTGCTGAATCCATAATATCGTCATGCATTAAAGAGAAATTGTGGAATAATTCGATAGCAGTTGCCGCCTCTAGAGAATTTTTATAACTCTTACCAACAGACTCGCAGGCCATCAAAGTTAAAACAGGCCTAATCCTCTTTCCACCATTTTTTAAAATATAATTGATGGGATTGTACAAATCTTTAGGTTCATTTAAAAAAGAAATACCACGTAAATATTTATTGAACTCTTTTTGATAAAAATCTAATGATTCCATTTATATGTTTGTGTAAAAATACAACTCCTTTGGATTGAGTTAAAAATAAAATTCGTTAAGTTATACTTTTTATTTTTCAAGTAAAGTTATATTTGTATGGCTATGAATATAAGTTTATTAATAGATAATCGTGTTAACAACACGCGTCTTGAGTCATTAGTAAAAATATTTTTTTGCTTTTCATTTTTATTTTGTTTTTCTAACCTTAATAGCCAAGATTCGATGAGTTTAATGGAAGCTGTGGAGGAAGGTTTGAAAAATAACAGAAATATGCTCAATGCTAATCGTGACATAGATATTGCTAAAAAAAGAAGATGGGAAACCATTTCAACAGGATTACCTCAAATTAGCGCAATTGCAGGTTATAACAAAGACTTAAAACAGCCTGTATCAATTGCCAAGGGTGAATATTTTGGTGGCCCTCCAAATGAATACATTCCATTAACATTTGGAACACAACAAAGTATTAGTGCTTTGACTAGAATTGATCAACTTATTTTTGATGGATCCTATCTTGTAGGGCTGCAAGCATCTAAAACATTTTTAACTATTTCAAGACAAAATAAAACTAAAACTGAGCTTGAAGTGAAGACTTTGATTGTAGAAGCCTATTTAAATGTTCTAGAGGCTCTTGAGAGAGAAAAAATTGTTCGTAAAAATTTGAATAACATAAATATAACGTTAAATCAATCCAAGAAAATTTTTGAACAAGGATTAATTGAAGAAGAAATTTTACAGCAACTACTGATTACTAAACAATCCTTAAATAGTTCATTGGAATACACAAAAAAAATTATTCCAATTACCAAACAAATTTTTAATATTTCAATCGGAGCTGATTTAGATTCACAAATTAATTTATCAGATACTCTTTTAGGATTATGTATAATATCTAACTCACCTCCAAATTTTGAAGATTGGACCATAGAAAAAAACATTGATTACCAAATTGCTCAAAATAATTTAAAGTCTAGTAAATTATTATTGAAATTAGAAAGATTTAGAGCGATGCCAACAATAAGCGGATATTTAACAGGAGGTTATGATGGCTTTAACGACGAATTTAAATTTTTTAAGCAAAAACAAAAATGGTACAGTCAATCTTCAATTGGTTTAACTGTGCGTTTGCCTATTTTTAGTTCTTTAGGCGGACAAGCAAGAACAGAACAAGCTAAAATAAATGTAGAAAAGGCAAAGAGCTTAATTTCTCAGACTTATGAACAAGTATTATTAGATCAAGCAAAAGCGTTGAATGAATACGATGTGGCACTACAAAATTTCAAAACGAGCCAACAAACATTAAAGCTTGCAGAATCCATTGAGAAAAAAAATCAAATAAAATTTAATGAAGGTGTGGTTGGAAGTTTTGACTTAAGACAAGCACAACTGCAGTTATATGACGCACAAAATCAAAACTTAACTTCCATGAAAAGAGTTGTAAAAGCCAGATCGGCACTATCACTATTATTTTATTCATCTGAAATTTTAAAACAATGAAACAGTTAATACTTATTTTAACCATTTTAACAATTGTCTCATGTAATGATAAAAAAGAGATTGACACAAATAAATTGATTGAAAACAAAGATATCTCCGCATTAGAACAAAAAAGATATGAACTTGTTAATCAAATTGATTTTTTACAAAAGGATTTAAATACTATAATTTCTGCATTAAACAGGCTCGATTCTTCCAAAAAAAGAGTATTTGTAACTGTTATTCCTGTAAAAACATCTAAAATAAAAAACAAAATTTCATTACAATCTATAATTAAGACTAATCAAAATATTGTTTTACAACCAGAATTTACAGGTCCTATTTCAAATATTAAAGTAGTCGAAGGACAATCGGTGAATAAAGGTGATGTCTTAATGATTGTTGATGACGGTGGGTTAGAACAATCGGTTGAATTTCAAAAAGAGCAATTAAAACTTTCAAAAACAATTTTCGAAAGGCAATCTAGGTTATGGGCAGATAAGATTGGCTCAGAAATTGAATACCTAGAAGCAAAAACAGCATTCAAAACCCAAAAAAGTAGGTACTCACAATTAAATGAGCAATTACAAAAATCTGTTATTACTGCACCTTTTGATGGAGAAATTGATGATATTTTCATTGAATTGGGGGAGTTGGTTACTCCAGGACAATCTCCACTACTAAGATTAATAAGTACCTCAGAGATGTATCTTGAAGCTGAAGTTCCTGAAAAATATTTAAAAAGTGTAAGTGTTGGAACACCCGTAGAAATAGAAATTCCTGTGTTAAATAAAAAAATCAATACCAAAGTTTCATTTATTGGAAAACACATAAATACAGTAAATAGAACATTTAGAGTTGTTGTAAAAATTAAAAAAACAGAGGGCTTAAGTCCAAATCTAATAAGTACGCTACATATATTTGATTACATAAACAATAATGCATTAATAATTCCAACAAATATTATCTCAGAAAACTCGGACGGTTCAGAATATGTTTATAGTGTTAACAATAACAATACTGCACAAAAAATTTTCATAAAAACTGGAAATGAAGAAAATGGCTATGTAGAAGTGATTGAAGGACTAAAAGAAAATGATATTATAATTAATGAAGGAGCCAGGCTTGTTAAGGAAGGTCAAGCTGTACAAATCGTAGTTGAATAATGAATATATCTGAGTTTGGTTCAAGTAACGAAAAAGAATTCTTTTTGTCATCATGGGCAATAAGAAATTCAAACACGATGTATGTTTTCATGTTTGTTCTTTTTTTTCTTGGTCTTTCAGCATTTATCTCTCTTCCTAGAGAAAGCTTTCCAGAAATTAATGAAACAAATGTTTACATAAGTACACCATATCCAGGTAACACTGCTGAAGATATTGAGAGATTTGTGACGGATGCACTAGAGGAGGAAGTAAAAGGAATATCAAATCTGGTTGAAATTAATTCTACCTCACAAGATGACTATTCAATGATTATTTTAGAATTTGATGAAGATATTGGTGTTGAGCTGGCCAAACAAAAAGTAAAAGAAAGAGTTGATTTTGTTGTTTCTAGTGAAGATTGGCCTACTTTCAATGGTGCAAAATTAGAGCCGAATATATTTGATTTAAATTTTGTTGAAGAATATCCCATACTAAATGTTACAATAAAAGGAGACTACAGCCTTAGAGAACTGAAAGGTTATGCTGAGTTTTTGGAAGAAAGAATCGAAAGATTAGATCAAATTAAAGAAGTTGATATAAGGGGTACTGAAGACAGAGAAATAGAAGTTGCTGTAAATGTTTATGAAATGATGTCTTCTGAAGTTAGCTTCAATGATATTATTCAGTCTATAAGAAATGAAAATTCAACTGTATCTGCTGGAAGTATTATAAGCAATGGACAAAGACGGAACATAAGGGTCATAGGAGAAATAAATGAGCCGTCTGAGCTTGGTGATTTTGTTGTGAAAAACGAGGGAGGTCCTGTTTATTTAAAGGATATTGCCTCAATAAATTTTAGAGAAAAAGATATCACTAGTTACGCAAGAGATTTTGGTGAATCTGCAGTAATGCTGGATGTTAAAAAACGTGGAGGCAAAAATCTTATAGAAGCGGTTAATTCTATTCGTGAAATAGTAGATGAGTCAACCAAAGAACTAATACCTTCTGATATTTCTGTAACTATTTCAAATGACACTTCAGAAATTACCATAAATCAGGTAAATGACTTGATTAATAATATTTTGTTTGGTATTATTTTAGTAGTTACTGTTTTAACTTTTTTTCTAGGCTTTAGAAATGCTTTGTTTGTAGGTTTTGCAATTCCGATGTCTATGTTTATCTCTTTTTTTATACTTCAGTCCTTGGGATATACAATGAACACAATGGTTCTTTTTGCTCTTGTTATGGGCCTTGGAATGCTTGTTGACAATGGAATTGTAATTGTTGAGAATGTTTACCGCTTAATCGAAAAAGAAAAAATTCCGAGAATTCAGGCTGCAAAAATTGGTGTTAGTGAAATTGCTTTTCCAATTATTATTTCTACTGTAACTACAATTGCAGCGTTTGTTCCGTTAGGCTTATGGCCAGGTATTATGGGAGAATTTATGATTTATTTTCCAATCACCCTGTCAGTTGTTCTTGGCTCGTCATTAATTGTTGCGATTTTTTTTAATTCAATGCTAGTATCACAGTTTATGGATATTGATGAGAGAATCATGCCTAGAAAAAAACTTATTAGAATAACACTTTCATTGGTTGTTTTTGGGTTGTTAATTTTAATTTTTGGAGGCAGCCTCAGAGGTTTAGGTACATTGCTGATATTTATTGCATTTCTTTTTTGGTTATATAGACTGCTAATTAAAAATCTTGCGAATAGTTTTAGAACCAGATTTTTAGTTGTTTTAGAGAAAAACTATGAAAAGCTTCTTAGGTACGCGATGAGTGGGAAAAGAGCCTATATATTTGTTATTGGAACATTTTTTTTATTAATATTCTCTTTTGTGTTGGTTGGTATTTCTAAACCTAAAGTTGAATTTTTCCCTGACAATGATCCAGCACAAATCATAGTATACATTCAATACCCTGAAGGAACAGATATTGAAAAAACTAATTCCATAACAAAGAAAATAGAAAAGACAGTAATAGAAATTATTAACAACAAAAAATATGTTGATAATGATTATAATTTTATGGTCGAATCATTAGTTTCTCAAGTTGGTGCGGGAGCTGGTAATCCAGAAACCGACAGTGGCTCTGAAGCTGAAATGCCAAACAGAGGTAAAATCACCGCAACTATGAGAGAGTTTAAATATCGTAGAGGCATTTCAAGCGAAAATTTAAGAAATGAAATTCAGAAAGGTTTACAGGGAAAATTTGCTGGAGTATCAATCTCAGTAGAAAAAGATCAGGCGGGTCCGCCACTTGGGTACCCAATCAATATTGAAATTTATGGTAATGATTATGCTCAACTTATTCAAACTGCTGAAAATATGAGAAACTTCATTATTGATATGAACATTCCAGGAATAGAAGAACTTAAAGTAGACGTAAATAGAAATAAACCAGAAATGAAAATTAATGTTGATAGAAAAAAAGCTGGTGAGCTTGGAATAAGTGCAGGACAAGTTGGCTATCAACTTAGACAATCAATATTTGGAGAAAAAGCTGGCGTGTTTAAAAAAGATGGGGAAGATTATGATATAAATGTTCGTTTTCAAAATAAGGATAGATACAACAAATCAGCATTATTCAACCAAAATATCACTTTCAGAGATATGGCTTCAGGAAAAATTAAGTCAGTCCCTGTTGCTGCGGTAGTCACTGATAGAAAAACTGCAGGATTTAGTGCAATCAAACATAGAAACTTAAATCGTGTTGTCACGGTCTATTCTTCATTGTTGCCAGGATTCAATCCAGCTCAAATTGTAGATCAAATTAAATCACAAATTGACGCATTTCCCATTGATAATAACATGTATTTTAAATTTACTGGTGAAATTGAGAAGCAGGACGAAAACATGTCATTTCTTTCAAATGCATTGCTTTACGCATTATTTCTTATAATTGGCTTACTTGTTTTACAATTTAACTCTGTAAGTAAACCACTAATAATTCTATTCTCCATTTTGTTAAGCTTTACAGGTGTATTTATAGGCTTGGTTTTCTTCAATATGACTTTTGTAATAATAATGACAATGATGGGGATAATATCTCTAGCAGGTATTGTAGTTAACAACAGTGTTGTTTTACTTGACTACACCCAACTTTTGATTAACAGAAAGAAAATTAAAAATAAATTATCATCAGAATTTTTACTTGAAAAAAATGAAATTTTTGATGCAATTGTTCAAGGTGGTAAGGCTAGATTAAGACCTGTTCTTCTAACAGCTATAACTACAGTTCTGGGTTTAATTCCACTTGCAATTGGATTAAATATTAATTTTTTTAGTTTATTCTCAAATGGAGATCCTCAAATTTACTTTGGTGGTGAAAATGTTATTTTCTGGGGTCCACTTGCATGGACAGTTATTTTTGGATTAACATTCGCAACGTTCCTTACCTTAGTAATTGTACCAGTAACATTTTATTTAACTAAAAAAGTGGCGATTAGTTTCTCGAAAAATTAACTCATTTGTTTATTTACGTACATAATTAGTCCTATTTTTGAATTATGAATTACCGAACTAATAATTGTGGTGAGCTAAATATTTCTCACTGCGGTAAGTCTGTAAAGCTCTGTGGATGGGTCTCAAAAATTAGAGATAAGGGTCACTTGAAATGGATTGACCTTCGTGATATTCATGGCACAACACAACTAGTTTTTGATAGAGATAGAACTAAAAAAAACGTTTTAAATATTGCAAAAAAAATTGGAAGAGAATTTGTTATTCAAATTTCAGGAAAAGTAGTTGAAAGGATTTCACACAATAAAAATATTTCAACTGGAGATATAGAAATAATTGTTAATGAAATTACAATATTAAATGAATCTAAAAACCCACCATTTACAATTGAAGAAAACACAGATGGTGGCGATGAATTAAGATTAAAATATCGTTATTTAGATATAAGAAGAAAACCAATTCAAAAAAATTTATTGTTTAGGTCTGAAGTAGCTTCTATGGTAAGAAAATATTTAATTTCAAATGGATTTACGGAAATTGAAACTCCATTTTTAATTAAATCGACACCTGAAGGTGCAAGAGACTTTATTGTCCCGTCTAGGATGAATCAAGGTAAGTTTTACGCCCTTCCTCAATCACCGCAAACTTTTAAACAATTACTAATGATTAGCGGTATGGAAAAATATTTTCAAATTGTTAAATGTTTTAGAGACGAAGATCTTAGGTCTGATAGACAACCTGAATTTACTCAAATTGATTGTGAAATGTCTTTTGTAAACCAAAAAGATGTTATGGAGTGTTTTGAAGGTTTACTGTCTGATTTATTATTAGAAATACACGGAATTGAAAAAAAATCATTCCCAGTTATAAGTTATTTTGATGCGATGAACAAATATGGCAGTGATAAACCTGATATTCGTTTTGGAATGGAAATACACAATATTAAAGAATACACAAAAAATAAGGGATTTAAAATATTTAATGATAGTGAAGTTGTTGTAGCCATTACTGTACCAAAAGCTTCGATTTGGTCGAGAAAGGAAATCGACTACTGGATTGAATGGGTTAAAAAACCACAAGTTGGTTCTAAAGGGCTTGTGTGGGTTAAAAATAATTTAGATGGATCTGTAAAATCATCTGTAGATAAATTTTATGATTACAAAAATTTAAAAAAATGGATTAACGAATGTGAATGTAAAAAAGGTGACTTAATTTTTGTAATGAGTGGCAAAAAAAATGAAACATTAATACAAATGGGTAAGCTTAGAATGGAGATTGCCGAGAAACTTAACTTGAGGAAAGCTTTTGAATTTGCACCACTTTGGGTTGTTGATTTTCCATTATTTTTTAAAGATGATATGAACAATTATCATCCTATGCATCATCCATTTACTTCTCCTAAATCGGAACATTTGGATTTATTAGATGAAAAGCCTAATGAAGTTCATGCTTTAGCTTATGATTTAGTCATGAACGGAAATGAAATTGGAGGTGGATCAATTAGAATCATTAATACTAAAATTCAAGAAAAAATTTTTTCAGTTATTGGATTAAATAAAAAAAAATCAAAAGAGCAGTTTGGATTCCTTGTTGATGCCCTTGAATTTGGTGCTCCTCCTCATGGAGGAATTGCGCTTGGTTTTGATAGATTAGTTGCAATACTTAATGGAGATGAATCAATTAGAGACTATATAGCGTTCCCGAAAAATAATAGCGGTTACGATGTCATGATAAAAGCTCCTTCTGAAGTTGATCCGCAGCAACTTGATGATTTAGGTATTTTAAAAAAATAAGATGAAAATTTTTCTTCGCATATTTTTTATAGTATTACTTTTTAATTTAGTGGTAGGCTATATCGTAAAATCTAAAGATGTAATTATCGGCAATAAATGGATTGGAGTAACCGTGTTTATTTCCTTTTTTATTTTTATGCCAATTTTCCTTTACCACGGTTGGAAGGACAAAAAACTTGAGAATTATTCTCTTTCAAAAGAAAACTTGCAAAAAATGCGTGAGACAATTGAGAAAAATAATTTTAAATAAAATTAATTTCTTTTATTCTCAAAAAAATTATTTAGTAATGTCTCTGATTCATTTTTACAAACTCCTGAGACCACTTTTGTTTTAGGGTGTAATGGGGTTTTATTTTTAATATATCCTCTTTTTAAATCTGAAGCCCCGTAAACTATTCTTGAGATTTGAGTCCAATACAATGCTCCCGCACACATACTACATGGCTCAAGTGTTACATACATAGTACAATTATGCAAGTATTTACCTCCAATCATGCTCGAGGCTGATGTAATTGCAAGCATTTCAGCATGAGCAGTTACATCGTTTAAAAGCTCTGTTTGGTTATGAGCTCTTGCAATTACTGTGTTATTGGCAACAATGACTGCGCCTACAGGAACCTCTCCATTACTAAGAGCAATCTTAGCTTCTGAAATTGCCTTTTTCATAAAAAAAATATCATTAATTAATTTTTTGTTCATGACATTTTTTTATACCACTCAAGAGCTTTACCGTCAGTCAAACTTGCAATAAAACTGCTTACATTTAAAAGAATTTTATAGGTATTATCGCTATCGTAGTTTATAAGGTTTTTTGGTAAGCAAGAAAGTGACAAATTATCAAAAGCTGTTGCTAAATTTTTTGAGTTTCTAATAGTAGCTCCGACAAAAACATCTAATAAACGATTTATGACCTGATACCCTTTTAGTTCTTTATCAATAACCTCAGGTGCTTGATAAATTTTTAAAATACTAAGATTGATAATATCTTCCATTTGAGCCTTGTATTTACTTTTTTTTATTAAGGAATCTTTAAATTTACCTGAAAGTATTTCTAGCTCATTATTCATAAATATTTCGGAAACTTCTAAAATTAAGGTGTTAATTGATAGTGCCCTTAAATAACTAAGCCTATCTTTTTTTGTACTAAGTGTTTTATACTTTTTACTGTCTATTCTATCCCTTACCAAATTAATTAGGTACTCTAGTGCGTAATCTTCCGAAATCCATCCAAGATTAATTCCGTCTTCAAAATCTATTAAAGTATAACAAATATCGTCAGCAGCCTCAACTAAATACGCCAAAGGATGTCGCAAAATTTTATTGTTATTTTTTAATGTTCCTAAATTACCTGCAACTTCAAAAAAATCGTGTTGTTGTTCTTGAAAAAATCCAAATTTTTTATCAGCAACGTGACTGGAAGGACGAATTGGTATTGATGCTTTTGGATATTTTGTGAATGCTCCAAGTGTAGCATAGCTTATTCTCAAACCTCCTACAATCCCGGGCTTTGATTCCATTAAAATTTTTAATCCATTTGCATTTCCCTCAAATTGTGAAAGGTCTTGGTATTCAATTTCGGTTAAACAATCTTTATAAATCTTTCCATTTCCAGTAGAAAAAAAATCTCCAATTGCTTTCTCCCCACTATGACCAAATGGAGGGTTCCCAATGTCATGAGCTAATGAGGCTGCTGCTACAATCGCGCCAAAATCATTTGAATTATATCCATAAGAGGTAATCAACTCAGGGTATTTTTTTAATAGTTGTTGTCCCACAATTCTACCTAAGCTTCTTCCAACTACTGAAACTTCAAGTGAATGAGTTAGTCGGGTGTGAACAAAATCTGTTTTGGAAAAAGGTACAACTTGAGTTTTGTCTTGTAAATTTCTAAATGCTGAGGAAAAAATAATTCTATCAAAATCTACTTCAAATCCACTACGTGTTGGGTTTTGTTCAATCCTTAATCTTTTTTTTGTGTCTCCATAACGTTTTAGTGACAAAAGATTTTCCCAGTTCATAATTTCAATTTAGTTTAAAGTTACTAACTTACTTGAAAAATTAAGGTCGTGTATCAATTATTATTTTCAAAGTATTTTTTTAATTTCAAAATTTGGTGATACAGTTACTTAAGTTTACAAAAATTAAATAAATTGGATTTTTATCTAATTATTCTTATTTCACTAATTGTTCTCGCTACAGCTGATCTTATTGTTGGAGTTAGTAATGACGCCGTAAATTTTTTAAACTCTGCTGTTGGATCTAAAGCAATAAGCTTCAAGACTATAATGATTATTGCTAGTTTGGGGGTGTGTGTTGGGGCTGTGTTTTCAAGTGGGCTAATGGAAGTAGCTAGAAAAGGTATCTTCAATCCTGATTTGTTTTTCTTTGATGAAATTATGGTGCTCTTCATGGCTGTAATGATAACTGACATTATACTTCTTGATTTTTTCAATTCACTCGGCCTTCCAACCTCAACAACTGTTTCAATTGTTTTCGAATTACTCGGTGCTGCAGTAGCAATTTCGTTGATAAAAATATACTCGGGTGAGTATAATACATTAATTGATTACATTAATATCGGCAAAGCAAGTCAAATAATATTAGGTATTTTTTTATCTATTATTATTGCTTTTAGTGTTGGGGCTGTTGTTCAATATATAACAAGATTAATTTTGTCTTTCAAATTTCGAAAAAAACCAAAATGGGTAAATGGGATTTTTGGGGCGTTATCAATGACATCATTAACATATTTTATTCTAGTTAAAGGAATAAAAGGAACACCATTTGCAGACACAAAATTTAACTTTTTAGGTGGGTTACTTTTGGAAGACTTTATTGCCAATCATACATTATTAGTTGTTACAATTAGTCTTGTGGTATGGATAAACATCTCACTTATATTGGTCTATTTTTTTAAAAATGACATTTATAAAACTATAATTATAGTTGGTACATTTTCTCTGGCACTTGCTTTTGCTGGAAATGACCTAGTAAATTTCATTGGCGTTCCAATTGCAGCCTGGCAATCATTCACAGAATGGAAAGTTTCTGGATTAAATCCTGAACTTTTTAATATGTCTTTCCTTTCTTCAAAAGTCTCATCTCCAACTCTTATTCTAATTTTTGCAGGTTTAGTAATGGTAGTTACTTTGTGGTTTTCAAAAAAAGCTAAAAAAGTTCTTAAAACTTCAATTGATTTATCAAACCAAAATAAAGTAAATGAACGTTTTCAAGCCAATTTTTTGTCAGACATAATTGTAAAGTGTTTTATCAAAATTTCAAAAAATGTTGAAAAGTTTGTTCCAGAAAAAATTAACTTATTTATAGCAAAACAATTTGATAATAGTTTTATTGAAAATAAATTTGAAGCATCTGAAGATTCTCCAGCATTTGATAACGTACGAGCCTCTATAAATTTAACAATAGCTGCTATCTTGATATCTTTAGCAACATCATACAAGCTTCCATTATCAACAACTTACGTGACATTTATGGTCGCAATGGGGACATCACTAGCCGATAAAGCTTGGGGTTCAGAAAGCGCGTCATACCGTGTAGCTGGGGTAATAAATGTAATATGTGGATGGTTCTTAACTGCGTTTGTAGCATTTACGATTTGTGGGATAATTGCAGTTGTTCTATTTTATGGAAAGTTAATATCATTATCAATACTTATTATACTTGCCGCAATACTATTTATTAATAACAAAAAAAACAAGTAGATTCAAATGGAGATTGTAAAAAATCAAAAATTGAGTTTTTACTATGAACCGCACATAAGACAATCATCGTCCTGGCTTTGCTCTGATTTAGAGAGCATGCTTTTTAGCTCTTCAGGTGATAATGGCTCAACGGGAACTATTGGTGTGTTTTCTTTGATTTTATTTGATTCTGTGATTTTTTTTTCTTCAAGCTTTTTCTTGACCGTGAATTTGATAGCATCAACAGCAGATTTAGTCCTCAAATAATACATTCCTGTCTTAAGGCCTGACTTCCAAGCATAAAAATGCATTGATGTAAGTTTGGACATTGTCGCGCCCTCCATGAATAAATTTAAAGATTGGGACTGATCAATAAAATATCCACGATGACGTGACATATCAATAATATCTTTCATGCTCAATTCCCAAACTGTTTTGTAAAGATTTCTTATTTCCATTGGAATTGTTTCAATATGTTGTATTGAACCATTGGCTCTCATTAGCTCTTGTTTCATTTCTTCATCCCAAAGCCCGAGATTAACCAAATCATTAAGTAAATGTTTATTTACAACAATGAATTCTCCCGATAGTACTCTTCTAGTATAAATATTTGAAGTGTATGGCTCAAAACATTCATTATTACCTAAAATTTGTGAAGTTGATGCGGTTGGCATAGGTGCCATTAGTAGAGAATTTCTAACGCCATATTTTTTAATATCTTTTCGAAGACTTGTCCAGTCCCATCTTCCGCTTAAGTCTTTATCTTCAATGCCCCACATGTTGTGTTGAAGTTCCCCATTTGAGATTGGTGAGCCTTTATATGAATCGTAGGGACCGTCAATTTTTGATATTTCCATAGACGAAGTTAACGACGCAAAATATAATGTCTCGAATATTTCTTGATTTAACTCCTTTGCTTTTTCAGAAGTAAATGGCAAGCGTAATTTAATGAAAGCGTCTGCTAGGCCTTGGACTCCTAAACCAACGGGTCGGTGACGCATATTTGAATTTTCTGCTTCTTTGACAGGATAATAATTTCTGTCTATTACTTTATTTAAATTTTTAATTACACGTTTTGTTACTTCAAAAAGTTCTTGGTGATCAAATTTTCCTTCTTTTACGAACATTGGTAAAGAAATGGATGCAAGATTACAAACTGCAATTTCATCTTTTGATGTATATTCAATGATTTCAGTACAAAGGTTTGATGATCTAATAGTCCCAAGGTTTTTTTGATTAGATTTTCTATTAGCCGCGTCTTTGTAAAGCATGTAAGGGGTTCCTGTCTCTATCTGTGATTCCAGAATTTTTTCCCAAAGCTCACGAGCATTTATGGTTTTTCTTCCTTTACCTTCCTTCTCATATTTAACGTAAAGCTTATCAAATTTATCGCTGTGACAATCGTAGAGGCCCGGGCATTCGTTTGGGCACATTAACGTCCACTTTCCATTTTCTTCAACTCTTTTCATGAACAAATCAGGAATCCACATGGCGTAAAACAAGTCTCTTGCTCGCATTTCTTCTTTGCCATGGTTTTTTTTCAATTCTAAAAAATCAAAAATATCTGCATGCCAAGGCTCAACATATATTGCAAAAGAACCTTTTCTTTTACCTCCACCTTGGTCGACATACCTTGCAGTATCATTATAGACTCTTAACATTGGAACAATTCCATTAGATGTTCCATTTGTTCCTGCAATATATGAGCCCGTAGCCCTAACATTATGTATTGAGAGCCCAATCCCGCCTGCAGATTGTGAAATTTTAGCCGTTTGTTTTAATGTATCATAAATTCCTTCAATACTATCATCCTGCATTGAAAGCAAAAAACATGATGATAATTGCGGTTTTGGTGTTCCAGAATTAAAGAGTGTTGGAGTTGCATGTGTAAAATACTTTTTTGACATTAAGTGGTAAGTTTCAATTGCAGCTTCGATGTCGTCAGGATGAATCCCCACAGAGACCCTCATCAACATGTGTTGAGGTCTTTCAGCAACATTACCGTTAATCTTCAAAAGGTAAGATCTTTCTAAAGTTTTAAATCCAAAATAATCGTATCCAAAATCTCTGTTGTATATAATAGTTGAATCCAGTAGCTCTGCATTTTCGTTTATAACTTTAAAAATTTCATCAGATATCAAAGATGATTTTTTTTCAGTTCTTGGATTTACATAATTATACAGTTCATTCATTGTTTGCGAAAAAGATTTTCTTGTGTTCTTGTGGAGATTTGAAACGGAAATTCTTGCTGCAAGTTGGGCATAATCCGGGTGCGTTGTTGTCATTGTAGCAGAAATTTCAGCAGCCAAGCTATCAAGCTCGGAAGTTGAAACTCCATCATAAAGGCCCTCAATTACGCGCATTGCAACCTTCACCGGATCAACAAGTTCATTTAAACCATAACATAGTTTACGAACTCTTGCCGTAATTTTATCAAACATCATGGGCTCTTTTCGCCCATCTCTTTTTAATACATACACGTTATAATGTAGTTAATTGTTAAGCTAGATTGGTTATTGAAATTCTAGCAAAACAATTGTTAATATTTAAAAATCATCCCCGAAAGAATATTTTTCTGTTTCCTCTTTGTCCTGATTCATAACCCCTGCTTTTTGATATTCAGAAACTCTTTTCTCAAAGAAATTAGTTTTACCTTGAAGGGATATCATATCCATAAAATCAAAAGGATTTGAAACATTAAACTCTTTTTCTAGATTGAGTTCGACTAAAAGCCTGTCAGTTACAAACTCTAAATATTGGGTCATTAACTTTGCATTCATCCCGATTAGGCTAACGGGCAGCGATTCTGTTATAAATTCTCTTTCAATATTTAAAGCGTCAATTATAATTTCACGTATTCGGTCTGGTGGAACTTTATTTACTAAATGGTTGTTATGTAAATGGACCGCAAAATCACAGTGCATACCCTCATCTCTTGAAATTAATTCATTTGAAAATGTTAGCCCGGGCATTAAACCTCTCTTTTTTAACCAAAATATAGAACAGAAAGCCCCCGAAAAGAAAATACCCTCAACTGCTGCAAACGCTATTAACCTTTCCGCAAAAGAATCAGACTCAACCCACTTTAATGCCCACTCCGCCTTTTTCTTAATAGCAGGAAAAACTTCAATCGCGTGAAACAATTTAGACTTTTCAACTTCATCTTTTACATAAGTATCTATAAGAAGAGAATAAGTTTCAGAATGAATATTTTCCATCATTATTTGAAAACCATAAAAGAACTTAACCTCGCTAAACTGAACCTCATTGACAAAGTTTTCAGCCAGGTTTTCATTAACAATACCATCCGACGCAGCAAAAAATGCTAAAATATGTTTGATAAAATATTTTTCATCGTCGTTTAACTTATTATTCCAATCTGTTAAATCTTGATGCAAATCAATTTCCTCCGCCGTCCAAAAACATGCTTCTTGTTTTTTATACCATTCCCAAATATCATGATGTTCTATTGGAAAAATTACAAATCTATTTTTATTTTCAGACAAAATGGGTTCCGCTAAATTTGACATAGTTTTTAAAATTAAATTATGGGATTATAAAATCTATACAAATGTTTCAAAAATATGGGAGAAAAAAAAGTCATACTTTTCCACAATGAGTTTTAGTTTTTAACAACAACTAAGTGTTTTCTTACAAAAAGATTTTTTTTCAAAATATTGATATTCAAATAATTAAAAATTTCTTAAGAAGAGAAAAATTCATGATTATTTATTGACATTAATTTTTTTTGCTTTGTCAACTAAATCATAATACCATTGTTTTCCAAACTTTCTAATCAATGCTGATTCTAGAAATTTATACATTGGGGTTTTTTTAGAATTACCATTTTTAAGAGCTGGGCTACATATTTGCCAATTATGATAATTTAATATTTCAAAACCCCCAACTGGCTTTGTCCTAATTGGATATAGATGACATGAAATTGGTTTTTTAAAATCAATAACACCCTCTGAATATGCTTTCTCTATTCCGCAAGAAGTAATTCTAGAACTAGAATTAAAACTTATAAAAGAACAAGCACCACCATCAATCAAGGTAGTTTCAAAATTTCCGTCCGAAGTGGTGGTTGATACACCATTTTGTTGTATGGATTTTTTCCCCTTAGAAGTCAAAAATGGTTTAATTTTTTCTATGTTATTAACCAAAAAATCTACTTCGCTTTTTTCTAATGGAGCTCCACTCTCTCCCTTGACGCAACATGAACCTTTACAAGAATTTAAATGACAAAAAAAGGATTGGTTTAATATATCTTCAGAAACTAGTTTTTTACCAACTTTTATCATATAAAATTCAAACTTAACATGCCTAAAATAGTATATATTTGAGAATTAAATCATATACTTTATGAAAAAGTACATTTATGCATTTGCTATTATAGCTGTTTTTTTATTCATATTTAACCTTTTACATATTAACATTAAAGATCCTTTTAATGCCAATAGTTTTGCTGCTTCAGCAGGTGCTATTGCTAGTTTATGTGCTCTTATTTTATTATTTATTCTTGATGTAGCTCGAAGGATTAAAGAAAAGATTAAAAAAGTTAAGTAAGTTGAACTATTTCAATTCCCGATTTCTTTAAAAATTTCAATCCGGATTCATCTTTATATTTTTTTGAATAAACTAGTCTCTTTATGCCTGATTGATATATAAGCTTACTACACTCTCTACACGGGGAAAGTGTTATATAAAGTGTAGCTCCCTCACAAGACTGACTTGATGACGCGACCTTGAGTATAGCGTTTGCTTCGGCATGGAGTACATACCACTTGGTAAAATGATTATCATCTTCACACTCATTTTCAAAGCCAGTTGGAGTCCCATTATAACCATCGGAAATAATCATTCTGTTTTTTACAATTAGTGCACCAACTTGTTTTCTTTTGCAATGTGAAAGCTTGGCCCACTCAAAAGCCATTCTCATGTAAGCGTTGTCATATCTGAATTGTTTTGTTTTGCTAACACTCATAAACTTAATGTAATATTATTCTAAAATAGTTAATAAACATGAATACAAGTTTAATAAGATTGATTGTATTTTTAAAAAATAAAATAGCTTGGTTATATTTACAAAAAAAATAAATGTATCCCCCAGAAATAATAAAACCCATGCGTGAAGAATTGAGTTCAGTTGGATTCAAAGAATGCTTTGACGCTGAGAGTGTTAAGGAGGCTTTGAAGTTACCTGGTACCACCTTGATAATAGTAAATTCCGTATGTGGATGCGCAGCTGCCAATGCAAGACCAGGTGCAAAACTTTCATTAAAAAATGAAAGAAAACCTGATAATTTGATAACAGTTTTTGCAGGAGTTGATAAAGAGGCCACTGCTGAGGCTCGTAATCAAATGGTTCCATTTCCTCCATCTTCTCCAAGCATTGGACTATTTAAAGATGGTGAACTTGTTCATATGTTAGAGCGTCATCATATTGAGGGAAGAAATTCATCAATGATTGCTGATAATTTAATTAATGCATATAATACACATTGTTAGTTTAGGTTGAATAAAATTTTTGAGTACCTTTTAAGTTTTTCATTTTATTTTATTTTTTTTTCCTCACTTGTGCTTTTTGATATTATTCAAAGAATTTGTCTTGTGTTTGGATATGGTCTTCACAAAAAATGTGTTGATACATTAAATCTGATAATCATTTTAAGTCTTAAAATCCTAGGAACGACGTTTGATGTTTCTGATACAAGTTTTCTAAAAAAAAACCAGTCATATATAATTGTATCAAACCATCAAAGTGCATATGATATACCTCCAATTATCTGGTTCTTGAGGTCATTACACCCAAAATTTATTAGTAAAAAAAGTTTGGGAAGAGGTATTCCAAGTATATCATTTAATTTAAGAAATGGTGGTTCGATTCTTATTGACAGATCAAATAATGAAGAAAGCATCGAAAAAATTAAAAATTTAGGAATTACACTTTCAAAACTAAACAGAAGTGTTGTTATATT
>PKDV01000035.1 GCA_002862715.1 Flavobacteriaceae bacterium
AAACTTATGACTAAGTATGATTTAGAAGCTGTCCCGGTTGTAGATAGCAATAAAATCCTTTTGGGTAGAATAACAATTGATGATATTGTTGACTTTATAAAAGACGAAGCTGAAAAAGATTATCAACTTGCTGCAGGTGTAACCTCTGATGTTGAGGCGGATGACAATATTTTTGAACTTACAAAAGCTAGATTACCTTGGCTTTTTTTAGGATTACTTGGTGGATTGGGTAGTGTTTTTATTCTTGAAGGTTTTGAAAAAATTATGATGGATCCTTCATACAGAATTCTGTTTTTTTTCACTCCTCTAATTGCCGCTATGGCTGGGAATGTTGGTGTACAGTCTTCTGCAATAATTGTTCAAGGTTTGGCCAATAAAAGTTTAAAAGGAAGTTTACTTAATAGACTTTTAAAGGAGATTGGATTAAGTATTATTAATGGAATAGCTCTTGGAATAGTAATCGTAATTTTTGGACTGATTACAAGTTTGAACTTATCAATGAGTTTGACAATTGCTCTATCTATGTTGTGCGTAATTGTAGTTTCTGCGCTTGTAGGAACCTTTGTTCCAATAGTATTAGATAAAAATAATATTGACCCTGCTATTGCAACTGGACCATTTATAACAACATGTAATGATATTTTTGGAATTTTTCTGTTTTTTTATATAGCTAAATTGGTTCTGGGTTTTTAACTTCTAAAATCTAAACTACATTAAAAAAAATAATTTAAAAGTAAGGTTTCATAACAAGCTGAATTGTCTTATTTGTCCTTTGCTCAATAATCAATGATCCCTTTTTTGTAATATCATTTACAGATTTTTTATTAAAATGTCTTATTGTGTACAAAACAATCCCAGAAGTATGATTTACATCAAATCTATTTCGCAAACACTTTAACAATTCTTCCATTTTTTTATACTTATCATTTACGCAGACTGAAAAGCTTATTGCGGAATTTTGAATTAAATCTACACTCATTTTATACTTATCTAATAATTTAAAAATATAGCTTATATTTTCTTCGACTATAAATGAAAAGTCCCTAGATGACAATTGTATTAATGATAAATTATTTTTTTGAATAAAACATGGAACTTTAGGTTCTAACTTTTTTCCTTTTTCAACAACAGTCCCAATTATTTCTGGATTTATAAATGATTTAATATGTAGTGGGATTTCCTTTTTCTGTAATGGTTGTAAAGTTTTTGGATGTATAACTGAAGCTCCATAAAACGCTAGTTCAATAGTTTCTTCGTACGAAATTTTTCTAATTAGTTGAGTATCTCCGAAAACTTTTGGATCTCCGTTCATTAACCCAGGAACGTCTTTCCAAATTGTAAGAACGTGGGCATCAATACAATATGCAATAATTGCAGCAGAATAATCTGACCCTTCTCTTCCAAGAGTAGTTGTAAAATTATTATCATCACTACCTATAAATCCTTGAGTAACAATAAGTCTTTCATTTACAAAATAATTTTTAATTTTTCTGGATGTTATCTCCCAATTTAAAACTGCGCCTCTATAATAGCTATTTGTCTTTATAAAATTTCTTGCATCTAACCATTTATTATTGATTCCTTTTGTTGTTAAATATTCTGAAACAATAATTGTTGAAAGGAGTTCTCCAAAACTAACTACCTGATCGTATACATATGATTTTTTTGGTGAAGGATTATTTTTAAGGAATAATTTACAATCTGAAAATATATTCTTAACTATTTCTGTAACTTTTTTACTATTACTAAATAATTTGTTAATTATTTCAAAATGAAAAAATTCAACTTCTGCTAAATTTTCTAAATATTGGTCATCTTTATGTAGATATTTTTGTACAACTTTTTCAAGAAGATTTGTGGTCTTTCCCATCGCAGACACAACGACAACTAAATTATCTTGTTGGGATTGGTTTAAAATTTTTACAACCTGTATAACACCGTCAGCATTTTTTACTGATGCACCTCCAAACTTAAAAACTTTTGTCATTGATTATTAATAAAAGTGTCTATTGCTTTATCATCCATTTGAGTTATTTTCCAATTATCAAATGTACTGGCCCCAAATTTTTTGTAAAAATTAATTGCTTCTAAATTCCAGTCTAATACAACCCATTGGATTCGTCTAACATTGGTACTATTAGCGAACTCAATAAATTTTTTTAGTAATGAAAACCCTATACCAAGACCTCTAAATGATTTTGTAACAATTAAATCCTCTAAATGCCAAGAGGCACCTTTCCATGAAGAATAACAAGGGTAAAACAATGCAATCCCTACTATTTTTTTTTTAGATTCTGCAACGAAGCATTTAAATTTAGGCTTGATTCCAAATCCATCTTTAGCGAGTTCTTCTATTGTTAAACTAACCTCATCTGGCTCTTTCTCAAAAGCAGCGAGTTCTTTGATTAAATTCAGAATTGATTCGGAATCTTTTTCTACTGCCTCTCTAATTTTAAATTTTTTCATGGATGACAAATTTAACAAGTATAGATGCAATTAATAAAAAAAAGAGTAATCATTTGATAAACTATTATTCAACTTTGTATTTTTAAAAGAAAATTTTTGAAAAAACTCATTAAATTTTATTCTAATTCTAAAAAATTTCAATGCATAAATGAAGATTTAAAAGAAAAAAATCAAATTTATGTTTCAGGACTAATAGGTTCTAAGAGAAGTTTTTTTGTAAACTCAATTTTTGAAGCAAATAAGGGTTCAACCATATATGTTTTGGATAATAGAGAAAAAGCTGCTTATCATTTTAACGATTTACAAAAAATTTCAAGGAAAACCCCGCTTTTTTTACCCGCAAGTTTTAGAAAGGGCTTTGATGTAGATATGCTAGACAATAACAGCGTAATGCTTAGATGTGAAGTTTTAAATAAACTTAATTTAGACAACAAGGAAATAATTGTAACATACAGCGATGCATTAATTGAAAAAGTTTTAGATAAGAAAAATATTAGTTCAAAAACATTTTTATTAAAGAAAAATGACAATATAAGCCTAGACTTTGTTAATGAAACTCTTTTTGAATTAAATTTTAAAAGAGTTGACTATGTCTCTGAGCCTGGTGAATTTGCTCTCAGAGGAGGCTTAATTGATGTTTTTTCTTATTCAAATGATAAGCCATATAGAATTGAATTTTTTGGGAACAAAATTGATAGCATTAGAACATTTGATGTTGTTAATCAATGTTCAATTGAATATTTAAATGAAGTTTCCGTTCTGGCAAATATTCAAGATAAAAGTGATATTAATTCAAGGCAGCCAATTTTATCTTTTACAAATAAAGATTGTATTTTTTTATTCGAAAATATTGATTCGACTATTGAATCGTTTGAAAAAGCGAATCAAAAATTTTTTGAAAAAAATTGTAGCCTTGAAAACAACCTTAATAATATTTTTACTGATGCAAGGAAATTTAAATTAGAATTAAAAAAATTTAAGTGCATTTATTTAAATAAAAAAAATAAAAATTCTATTGATTTCAATTGTTTACCACAACCTAATTTTAAAAAAGATTTTAAATTATTTGTGAACCATTTGAATAATAATCATGCAAGTGAAATAAGGAATTACATCTTCTGCTCTTCAAATTCTCAAAAAGAAAGACTAACTAAAATTATAAATGAGCTATCGGATAACACAAAATTCGAATGTATTGTAAACCCATTATACCAGGGCTTTATAGATAACGACGAAAATTTATCTTGTTATACCGACCACCAATTGTTTGAGAGATATCATAAGTTTAGACTAAAAAACGGTTATTCAAACAAACAAGCTATATCAATTAAGGTTTTGTCTCAATTATCAGTAGGTGATTATATCACTCATTTCGATTATGGAATAGGTGTCTATGGTGGATTACAAACAATAGAAATAAATAAAAAAAAACATGAAGCACTGAAAATTTTGTATGGAGAAAGAGACTTACTTTACGTGAGTATTCATTCTCTTCATAAGATTTCAAAATTTAACGGCAAAGATGGAAGTAAACCTAAAATATATAAACTAGGATCTAATTCATGGAATAAATTAAAAGAAAAAGCTAAAAGCAAAGTAAAAGAAGTAGCCTTTAACCTTATAAAGACATATGCTAAAAGAAAGATGAAAAAAGGTTTCGCATGTGAATCCGACAGTTATCTTCAAGATGAACTTGAAGCTTCATTTATGTTTGAAGACACTCCAGATCAAAAAACAGCAACAATTGAAGTCAAAAAAGATATGGAGAAGAATATTCCTATGGACAGACTTATATGTGGTGATGTAGGTTTTGGTAAAACTGAAGTTGCAATAAGGGCTGCATTCAAAGCAGCTGATAATGGCATGCAAGTTGCGGTACTAGTGCCAACTACGATTTTAGCTTTTCAACATTACAATACCTTCAAAAATAGATTAAAAAACTTCCCTATCAATATAAACTATATAAATAGATTCAAATCCAAAAAAGAAAAAATAGAAATTTTAAACGATTTGAAAAATGGTAAAGTAGATATAATAATTGGAACACATAAGATTGTAAGTAGTGATGTAGATTTTAAAAAACTAGGTTTACTAATTGTTGACGAAGAACAAAAATTTGGTGTAGGTGTAAAAGAAAAGCTTCGATCAATTAAAGAAGAAATTGATGTCTTGACATTGACTGCCACTCCAATTCCAAGAACTTTACAGTTCAGTCTAATGGCCGCTAGGGATTTATCTATTATCAATACACCACCTCCAAATAGATATCCAATTGATAGCCAAGTTATAAAGTGGAATGAATCCTTAATAAGTGATGCCATAAACTATGAACTTAATAGAGAAGGACAGATTTTTTTCGTACACAATAGAGTTGACAATATTACAGAAATTGCTTTCTTTTTACAGAAAATAGCACCAAGTGCTAAAATTGGTATTGCACATGGAAAACTTAATGGTAATAGACTTGAAGAAGTTATGCTAAATTTCATGAGTGCTAAATTTGATATTCTGGTAGCTACATCAATTATTGAAAATGGATTAGATGTTCCCAACGCTAATACAATTTTTATTAATAATTCACAAAATTTTGGATTAAGTGATTTACACCAAATGAGAGGTAGGGTTGGAAGAAGTAATAAAAAAGCATTTTGTTTTTTTATTATTCCAGGATTTACCAGCCTTACCAAAGATGCAAGCAAAAGAATGGAAGCAGTAAGTCAATACACAGCACTCGGTTCAGGGTTTCAAATTGCAATGAGAGATTTAGAGATTAGGGGGGCAGGTGATATTTTAGGTGGTGAACAAAGTGGATTTATTAATGAAATTGGCTTTGATACTTATCAAAAAATATTAAATGAAGCTGTAGACGAATTAAAAGAAAATGAATTCAACGATCTCTATAAAACACATCAAAGAAAAAAACATGAAATTATTTTTGAGACTGATTTAGAGGTATATTTTCCATCAAGCTATATAAATAATATTTCTGAAAGATTGAATTTGTATCAACAATTATCAAAAATTAGCAATCATAATAAGCTTGAACAATTTTCAAAAATATTAATTGATAGATTTGGGCCACTTCCTAGTGAAACTATTGAATTATTTAAAAGTGTAAAACTGAAATGGCTGGCATCTTCCTTAGGTTTTGAAAAAATAATTTTAAAAAAGAGTAAGTGTATTTCAATATTTAATGAGGATTACATCAAAAATATTACAGAACTTGCACTTGCAAATCTTTTAAAAAGAATTGGAAAAATAAAGGAATTGGCCATTAAAGAAAAAAATAATAAAAATGGTAAAAAGTTTATGGTGGTTATTGATAATGTTGATTCTGTTTCAAAAGCCACAAAACTTTTAAAAGAAATTTTAATTAATCTAAATGAGTGAAAGATATACTGTTACTGCTGCACTGCCCTACGCAAATGGCCCAATACACATAGGCCATCTAGCTGGAGCTTATATTCCAGCAGATATTTATGTAAGGTATCTCAGATTAAAGGGTAAAGATGTTGTGTTTATTTGTGGCAGTGATGAGCATGGTGTTGCTATTTCAATTAAAGCAAAAAAGGAAGGTATAACCCCAAACGAAGTAATAAATAAATATCATAACATCATAAAAAAATCTTTTGAAAAGTTTGGTATATCATTTGATCATTATTCAAGAACATCCTCCATAATACATAAAACTACCGCACAAGATTTTTTTAAAAAAATGTCTCAAAAAAAGTGTTTTATGCTTAAAGATACCATTCAGTATTTTGATAAAGAACACCATCAGTTTTTACCTGACAGATTTGTTACTGGGGAGTGTCCAAAATGCGGTTATGAAAATGCTTATGGAGATCAATGTGAAGCGTGTGGAAGTTCATTAAATGTTGAAGATTTAATAAATCCAAAATCTACCTTATCAGGAAATGAACCAACTCAAAAATCAACAAGTCATTGGTTTTTAAAACTTGACGAAAGTGAAAAATTTTTGAAGGAATGGATAGATAGTAAAAAAAATAAAAATTGGAAATCTAATGTTTTGGGGCAAGTTAAATCATGGTTAGATGAAGGTTTAAAGCCAAGAGCAGTTACAAGAGATTTAAATTGGGGTATTCCAGTTCCATTAAAGGGGGGTGAAAATAAGGTATTATACGTTTGGTTTGATGCACCAATTGGCTATATCTCAGCCACAAAAGAATGGGCTAATTTAAATAATAAAGAATGGGAGTCATATTGGAAGGAAAAAGAAACAAAACTTATTCATTTCATTGGAAAAGATAATATTGTTTTTCATTGTATCATATTTCCAGCCATACTTAAATCAATGGGTGATTTCATTTTGCCTACCAATGTTCCAGCTAACGAATTTCTAAATTTAGAAGGTAAAAAGCTTTCTACTTCAAAAAATTGGGCAATTTGGTTAGATGATTTTATGATAGACTTTCCTGGTAAGCAAGATGTACTTCGTTATGTTTTAACTGTGAACGCTCCCGAAACCAAGGATAATGATTTTACATGGAATGACTTTCAATTAAAAAACAACAGTGAATTGGTTGCTATTTATGGAAACTTTGTAAATAGGGTAACCGTATTAATTCATAAATATTATAGGGGTGTTGTACCTAGTAAAAATGAATTAAATGATGATGATAATTATATTTTCGATCAACTTACAAAAGCTCCAATTAAAATTGGAAGCTTAATTAATGAATTTAAGTTTAGAGAAGGATGTAAAGAAATGATGAATTTAGCTAGGATTGGAAATAAGTATTTAGCTGATGAAGAACCATGGAAAAAAATTAAAAATCATACAAAACGAGTAGAAACCATTATGTACAATGCAGTTCAAATAGCAGTATCACTGGCTTTTCTAAGCGCACCCTTTATACCGGAAACATCAGAAAAACTTCTTAAGATTTTGAACATTAAAATTTATCCGACTTGGAACCATATTTTACCTAATAAAATTATTAAAAGTGGTCATGAAATAGGTACTCCAAAGCTGTTATTTGATAAAATTGAGGACGAGCAAATTTCTATTCAAAAAGAAAAACTTATTAATCGCTAATTTGAGTTTCTGTTTTTTGTATTTCATTAACAAAAACATTCCAACTAATATTTATTTGCTTAATTAAATTTAATTCT
Organism: Flavobacteriaceae bacterium; assembly: GCA_002862715.1. Lineage (GTDB taxonomy): Bacteria > Bacteroidota > Bacteroidia > Flavobacteriales > Flavobacteriaceae. The sequence goes on from PKDV01000035.1 coordinate 7,603, forward strand.
TCATTGTTAGTTATTCCCAATTTGTTTTGACTATTTAGAAAACTAACATTAGTGAAGAACACATTATATCTAGCCTTAATAGAATTAGAATTAATTTTTGTTGGCCATGTCATTTTTGAAATTTTTAATGCTTCTTCTTTAATATTTTCAACTAAAATATCTCTTTGACTTGACGGTATCTGGTTTAGCGATTCCAAAAGTTGTATAATGTTATCAAAATCATTATTGGAAATTTTTTGAAATTTTAAATCAAAATCTATAACCTCGGTATTTGATGAATTATTTGTTTTATCTAAGTCTTTTTCATTAGAAACAGTACACGAGGAAAGAAGTAAAACAGAAAATAATAAAAAATATATAACGGGCATTTTAAAAAATTAATCTTAGTTAACTAGTTCAAATTCCTGAAAATCTGAAGTATCTGAACTCCCACCAACAAAAACTTGAAAATCACCTAACTCTGCTTCCCATTTATTATTATAGCTGTAAAATTCTAAAAGTTTAGCATTAATTTCAAAATTTACAACTTTTGATTCTCCTGGATTAAGTTCAACAACCTTAAAGCCTTTTAACTCTCTCATTGGTCTTGCAATACTTCCAACTACATCTCTTATATACATTTGTGCAATTTCAGTACCCTTTACTGTTCCAATATTTTTTATTTTGAATGAAAGAGTAATTTTTGATTTTAATGTTAACTCGGTTTTATCCAATAAAACATCTGTGTAAGAAAACTTAGTGTAGCTGAGTCCATGTCCAAAAGGATAAAGCGCACTATTTTCAACGTCAGCATATCCAGAATTAGTTACCTGTTCAATTGATGTGCTTGGCCTCCCTGTATTTTTAAAATTGTAATAAATTGGAACTTGACCAACATTTCTTGGGAATGACATTGTTAACTTACCAGAAGGATTGTAATCGCCATACAAAACTTTAGCAATTGCCTCGCCTGACCTTGAGCCTAATTGCCAGGCTTGAACGATTGTAGGAATATTTTCATCCTCCCAACTTAAGTCTAGTGGTCTTCCACTATTTACAACTAAAACTATATTTTTATTTATTTCATAAATTTCTTTTAAAAGTTCCAATTGAAGTCCAGGTAATTTAATATTTGTTCTACTTCTGCCCTCACCTGATTGGTATCCTTCTTCTCCTAAAACCATCACAACTATATCTGCTTTTTCTGCAACAGTTTTTGCTTTATTAAACTCAGACCTATCATCAAAATTTAAATTAACCCTGTTATGAAAATCAGTGTTGTTATAATACAAATCAACTCCCTTTTCGTAAAACAACTTATTACCAGAATAATTTGTCATTGCCTCAAGAACAGATGTAGCTGAATTAGATATAGCTTGTGATCTCCAATTCCCAAGTGAACTATTTTTATCACTCGCTAAAGGCCCTATTAATGCTATGGTTTGATTGTTTTTATTAAGAGGAAGTAATTCGCTTTCATTTTTAAGTAACACAATTGATTTCATAGCTACTTCCAGAGCAAGGTTCATGTTTTTTTCAGACATAAGTTCTTTTTCGGACCTCTTTTTATCACAATATTTATAAGGGTTCTCAAAAAGTCCTAAATCATACTTAACATTTAGAATCCTTCTAACAGCATCATCAATTAAGGATATACCAATTTTTCCATTTTCAACAAGTTTTACTAGTTCATTAACATACAAACTTGACTCCATGTCCATATCAGATCCAGCTAGAATTGCAAGCTCGGCTGCATGATTTCCATCGCGAGCAAAACCATGCGGAATCATTTGCTCTATTGAGCCCCAGTCTGAAACAATAAATCCATCAAAAGCCCAGTCTTTTTTTAAAATATCTCTCTGCAGGATTTTATGTCCAGTAGCTGGAATTTCATCTATAGTATTAAAAGCATTCATAAATGTTTTTACTCCTGCATCATTTGCAGCCTTAAATGGAGGAAGAATTGTATTGTGAAGAGTATAGTGATTGAAATCAGCAGTGTTATAATCTCTTCCAGCTTCTGAAAAACCATATCCAGCGTAATGTTTTGCACATGCAGCAATTGTACTTATGTCAGATAAATTATCGCCTTGGAAACCCTGAACTCTAGCCTTAGCGATTAAACTTCCTAAAAAAGGGTCTTCTCCAGCTCCTTCCATTACCCTGCCCCATCTTGCATCTCTTGAAATATCAACCATTGGCGCAAAAGTCCAATTTAATCCATCTGCACTTGCCTCACGCGCAGCAGTTCTTGCTGTTTTTTTAATCAAATCCATATCCCATGTACAGGACTCAGCTAACGGAATTGGAAAAATAGTTTTATATCCATGAATAACGTCGTGACCAAAAATCAATGGAATTCCAAGCCTGGTATCTTCAACAGCAATTCTTTGAAATGCTTTTATTTCATCAACCCCAATAACATTTAGCATAGACCCTACTTGTCCATTTTTTAACTCATTATATCTTTTTGTTTGGTAGTCTCCTTCTGGCATTTCACCAGTTGCATCAAAAAAACCATTGTATTGATTCATTTGTCCTGCTTTTTCAACGAGGGTCATTTTTGAGATTAAATCATCAATAAATTTTTCTTTTTCTGTATTTTGAGATAAAGAAAAACTTACATAAGAAATTAATAATACTATTAAATAATTTTTCATAATTAGTTATTGATAAATTCTAACATAATCAAGTTCCATTGTCGAAGAGTTAAAATTTGTAGGAATTTCACCTCCTAAATTTCCGCCCATAGCAATATTAAGCAATATATAATGCAAATTATTGTAAGGCATTCCAGCAACAATATCAACTTCAAAAAAAGGCTGATTATTAAAAAGAATCCTAATACTGTTTTCAGTCCAAACTAGAGAATATAAATTAAATTCGGATGATGCATTTTGTATTTGGATGTTATTTCCATTATTTCTGTAATCCCCTGTATTTGTATCTCCCCAATGAATATGACCAATCAAATTATTTTTATTCCAACCATTTTGCTCCATTATATCGATTTCGCCACAAAGTGGCCAACCAACATTCCCATAAGTTGAACCAAAATAATTCCCAATCTCATTAATGTTAGCTCCCAATGTCCAAAAGGCTGGCCATGTACCTTTTTCAGATGGGAGTTTTGCTCGAATATCAACACGTCCATATTTAAATGCATACTTAGAGTTTAATCTTGCCGAAGTATAGTTTTTTGTTATACCTCTAAATATGTATTGTTCTTTTTTTGCAACAATTTTTAATGTCCCATCGCTAACATAGGAATTATCTAAACGATCGGTGTAATGTTGCTGTTCACCATTAGCCCAATTTTCTCCAAAAATTGGTATCACTTGGTGATGCCATTTTGAGCTATCAAGTGGTCCATCATAATTAAATTCGTCAGACCATACCAAATCTCTTCCATCAACAGATGGTGGAGAAACTCTTATTAAAATAGGTTTAGATATAGTATCATAATCATTTGTAGGAGAAAATGCCAATACTGTGACTAAATATTGATTTAAACCAGGTTCAGTAAAAGTATACGTTAAATTACCGTCTTGACTGCTGAATGAGTCTCCGTTTTCAAAACGAAAATTATAATACGAAGCATTATCAGCAGATGCTGTAATGTAAATAATACCTGATCCATCTCCATGGGGATTTTCTTGCTGACCTTTTAACGTTATATCTAAAGTAAGATTTGTTGGGATAACAGAAGAACTCCCTGGATCTGAGGGTTGGGAAGTATTACCCGACATTCCTCCGCTATCTTTAGTACAGCCTAAATAAATTATAATTAGAAAAATAAAATAAAAAAAATTTCTCATAAATAATTAATTTGAGTAAACACGAACATAATCAATTTCTAATACATCCTGCACAAAATTAGCTGCAACAGGCCCAGCTCCACCATTACCACCAAGCGCAAAATTGAGAATAATAAAAAAGTTTTCATCAAAAGGCATTGAATTGTTTGTAGACATAACAAAAATTTGATTTCCGTCTAAAAAACTTCTTATAGCTCCTGGTTGCCATTCAAGAGTGTAAATATGAAAAGAGGTAGGATCTGAAATATTTTTTTGCTGTCCATATTGAGCTCTACTTCCATTAGCATTTTGCCAATGTAGAGTTGTTTGTACGTAACTTTTGTCAACAAACTGTTCCATTAAATCAATCTCTCCACAAAGAGGCCATGTATTTGTTTGATATGATGAACCCAACAACCATAATGCAGGCCAAGAACCCTGTGCACTAGGAAGTTTAGCTCTTATTTCAACTCTACCATATTTAAAATCGAGTTTGTTGTGAGTCATTATTCTTCCAGAACTATATTGCATACCTCCATAATCTTCTTTTTTAGCAATAATTTTTAAAGTTCCATTAGAAACGTCTAGATTTTCGGTTCTGTTTGTATAAAATTGAAGTTCATTATTTCCCCAACCCCATTCACCAGTACCTGTTTCAATATTCCATTTGTTATCATCTGGAAGTCCATTGTAATTAAACTCATCGCACCACACCAAGTTGGACTCATCTGGACAGCTGTAATCGTCGTTAGAAATTACAGAAATTGTAATTTTTTCTTCACCAGAAATAAAATCATTCGTAGAAGAATATGCCAATACGCGAACAGTAAATTCGTTCGTACCAGTCTGCGTAAAAGTATAATCTATGTGTCCTGTCGAACTATCAAAGCTATCACCAGTTCCAAAATTGAAATTATATTTTACAGCATCTGTTGCGGTAGCTGTTACTGAAATTTGTCCAGATCCATCTCCATTAGGGTTTTGAGTGGTTGACCCAATAATTTCTATTTCTATTTGAAGATTTGATGGGTATATATTTTCAGGACTGTCAATATCATCAATTGATTCACCACTACCAGAACCAGAGCAGGATACAAGTAGTGCCAAAATTGAAAAAATAAAAAATCTTATAGACATAGAAATCTGATGTAGATTTTAATAACCGAAGATATTTAAATTAATCTGCCTTAACAAGTCTGAAATACCAGGTGTTTTCACCATTGTACTGAATATTTAACTCTAAAATGTTAGAATCTTCAGACAAAATATAATTGTATGAAATATTTGAAACAGCCTGATTCGGTGAATTAATTTCTCCTGCATTATGAACTTTAGGTAAGCCCAAGAAAGCACCAGTTCCATTTAAAATGATTAAGTTCCTTGTAATTGAATATGTTAAAGAGCCAGAACCGTCATGTGGGGCAACAGGACTTCCGCATTGATCGTCAGGAACTCCCTGCCAAGACTCAAGCCAAGTTACATCCCCTAAGTCATTTTGAAATGTTCCGTCTTGATTAAATATGTATAAATCATCATAAAAGCATGCCCTTTCATCTGCTGTATCATCTCCAGAAGACCACCATGACAAATTGGACGGAGTCGGACCAACAGCCATTGAGCCAGCACTTGGATCTATTTTCCATGCACCATAAAACTCATCTGGAGGTGAGAATGTTACGCTAACTTGTGATTCTACTGACATACTAGATGTAGTACCAGCGACTCCAATTGCAATCCCAGTAATAATGTATTTCTCAGTCCCAAGCTTTGTTAAAGTTGTAGTCAAAACACCACTTGGTGACATAATTACACTTCCATCAATTGAAAACTTGTAAGAAATTGCATTATCTGCAGTCATTGTTATTGTAATATCTCCAGAGCCATCTCCAAACGGATTGGAATCATCTTGACCAAATATTTCAACAGTAAGGTTTAGGTTTGATGGAGCATTTATATCTCCAAACTCAAAAGATTGTTCTTCACACGCATTAAATAAAAATGCAAGTGAAATAAATAAATAACTAATAAAGGTTTTATTTCTCATAATGAATTATTTAATCAAATTATTTTTCAAATTTATAATACCACACGCCCCATCCTAAGTCAACATGTACCTCAAGTGTATTGTTGTCATTTGACAAAGACATCTGGTAGGTTATGCTGCTTGGAGCGTCATTTGGAGTCGACAACTCACCGGTATCTGTAACTTTTGGAATCCCTAAATATGCCCCAACTCCATTTAAAGTAACAGTCGTATTAGTACTTGACCATGTAGCTTGAGCAGAGCCATCGTGTGGAGCAACTGGTGAACCACAACCATCAGGGCTGGCTCCCTGCCAACCTTCAACCCAAGTATCAGAACCAAGAATATTTTGAAAAGTACCATCTGCATTAAATACATACAAATCATCATCAATACAAGGACGGCCACCTCCAACACTGTAATTCCACCAGCTCAAATTTGAAAGGTTAGGTCCAACACCTAGCGCTAAACCATTTGTTGCTAACTTCCATGAACCTACAAGTGGGCTAACTCCTGCTGGCTTTTTCCAAAAATATACGTTATCGACAAAAATTGTACCGTCAGCTCCATTACCTGCAAAAAATTTAGAGGATTCTAATTTTATTTGAAAAATATCATTAATAGTAAAATTATTTTGAGAGGTAAATTCTGTAATTGGAATATCTATACTTGTCCAACTGTCTTGTGTTAATTGAGTTTCAACAGCTCTCTCACCATTGGATTGACTTATTAATGAAATTCTAAGATTTGCAACCTCAGCTGTATATACATCTAAGTGAATATATTCCATAGATGAGACATTTTGTGGGTTTGAAGACCAGTCCATTCCTTGGTAACTTAAATTTGCATATTGAAGCATGTTATCTCCATTTAGCTGAAATTCAGACCATGAGCTACCTTGATTTCCCTGACCCCAGTCAGGAAAGTAATTTGCTCCATCAATATTTGTGTATTTGTCACTAAAAATCGAGATAACATTAGTTTCATTTTGAGGTGGATTTGGTGCAGAGTTTGTTGGTTGTACAAGCACAATAGCTTCAAAATCGACAGTATATTCAGCGGTTGCGATTGCAGGTCCTTTAGCTACGACTCTAATGGAATATGTTCCAGCTTCAGAATAAACATACGAAGCAACTTCACCAATATTAGCAGTTACAGGACTATCATTTCCCTGCTCGCCAAAATAAACTTCAAAATTAATTGCGTAATCTGCTGTGGCAATAACATTAACCTTTTTAGAAACCACAGGGTCGTTTTCTATGGTAACCGTGAGATTTTCAGGTGCTTTAAATGTAACATCTAAATTGAAACTTGCAGTTGAATTTAAGTCATTTAGCCCCTTAGCTGTTAATATAACTACGAATGACCCTTCTGTAAATATATGTTCAACTGAACTTCCAACAGTAATGTCAGTAGCACCTTCACTTCCGTCACCAAAATCAATATCAAAAGAGCTTGCGCCCTCAGCAGACGGAGTTAATTTTACATTTCCTGAATTATCAGAACTTACATCAAACAACATTGCCAAGTTTGATGGTGCTACAACAGAATCTGTAAAATCAACAAACTTATCGTCTTGCTCACATCCAATAGTATAAGCTAACAAAAAAATTGCTGATAGTAAAAGCGATAGTTTTCTCATATTTATAAATTTTAGTAACCTGGGTTTTGTGTTAATCCTGAGATATCAATTTCGGTTTGCGGAATCGGGAATAATTCATGCTTACCAGAAATAAATCCTTCTAGTTCTGATGATGCTTGGCCTGTACGTACCAAATCAAAAAAACGATGGCCTTCCATTGCTAGTTCCAGTCTTCTTTCATCCAAAATTGCTTTTACAAGACCATCTTGACTAACAAAAACTAAGTTATTATCTGAATTGCCAAATGCTCTTTCTCTAACTTGATTTAAATAATTGGTTGCTTTTGAAAAATCAGGAGAAGATTTTAGTGCATTTGCCTCGGCTGCCATCAATAGAACATCAGCATATCTAATGGCCCTGTAATTCGTTAAATAATTAAGCTCTGGCTGAGCATCTGTTTCGCCAGCTCTAGGAATATATTTATTATTAAAATATCCAGTATGTTCATATCCTGTTGTGTAAGAAGCTCCATTGGCATTAGAAAATGACTCTATATCTAGTATTGTATAATCTTTTCTATTATCCCCGACTTGATACGCATCAACCAATTCTTGAGTTGGTAAATTAAAACTCCAGCCTTGAGCGTATACTGGGCCACTATATCCTCTTATTCCGTGATGTATAATCATAAAATTTCCTTCTGTTCCGGGTGGTACAAATCCCCAGTCATACCAATTAGAAGTATTGGTGTGCTGAATTTCAAAAATTGATTCCACTCCATTTTCACCTTGTCTTAAAAACTGTGAGCCAAAATCGTCAACCAATCCAAAAACTCCAATCACTTGCTCTAGAGAACTTGCTGCTTCATCATATTTTTGTTGGTACAATTGGACTTTACCGAGCAATGATTGGGCAGCTGACCTTGTTGCTCTACCCCTCTCACTTTGCGCAGATGGTAAAGCTAAAACAGCTGAATTTAAATCATTTTCAATTTGATTATATACTTCAGCAACAGATGTTCTTTTAAGGGTACCCGAGTCAGAAGCGGTTAATCTTCTATCAACAAAAAGAGGTACATCACCAAAGAACTTGACCAACTCAAAATAAAAGTATGCTCTTAAGAAATAAACTTCGCCATACAAAGATTCTTTTCGTTCAGAGTCTAACTTGTCTATATTTTCAACAAGATAGTTGGCTCTGTTTATACCCTCATACATGTATCTCCAAATTCGGTCCAATTGATCATTATCAGCTATGGTTAAGAAATCATCAATTCTCTGTAAGCCAATTACATCAGTCGCACTTTCTCCACCACACAGAGAATTATCAGATGCAATATCGCCAATCATTACATTATATGTGGTCCATTGCAAAACATCGTAAACACCAATTAGAGCAGCCTCAAAATCAGACTCCGAAGCAAAATAGTCTTCGGCTACAACCTGATAATCTTCTTTTGCATCGTAGTCAACATAATCGTCACAAGAAATAAAACTAAATATTATAAAAAGCGTTAAAAAAAGTTTGATTGTTTTCATAATTAAATAATTAAAAAGTTATATTAAAACCAAGCGAAACAATTCTTGGTAATGGATAGGTACCTCTATCAATTCCGGTATCAAATACACCATTTGAAATCTCAGGATCGTATCCAGAGTATTCAGTAAAAGTTGCTAAATTTTTTGCTTGAGCATAAATCCTTACTTTATCAATTCCTATTGTATCAAAAGATGACTTGGGTAATGAATAACCTAACTCAAGATTTCTTATTCTAAAATAGCTTCCATCCTCAACATACCTATCGGATTGGCGTAAATTATTATTTGAATCAATAAATGTTGCTCTTGGCTCCGTATTGCTGGTTCCAGGACCTCTCCATCTGTCGAGGGAAGATGCAAACCGGTTGGTATAATTTAAGTTTCTTTCATATGCACGATAAATATCGTTGCCTATACTTGCATAAGTCGTTAAAAAGAAATCAAAGCCTTGATATTCCAAATTAAAATTGAATCCAATTGTATATTCAGCAAAAGGGTCTCCAATTTTTTTCCTGTCAAGGTCATCAATTACTCCATCTCCATTCAAATCCTTAAAGCGAATATCACCAGGAGCAGCATTTGGCTGATTTGCATGATTATCAATTTCAGACTGGCTTTGGAAAATTCCATCTGTAACATATCCAAAAAAATATCCCGGAGATTCCCCTTCTTCAAATCTTGTTAAATTTTTGTAAGGTATTCCATAGCCTGAAAGCCATATATATTTTTCTCCATTATTAATAGCTGTAACCTTGCTGTCAAATGTTGAAAAAGTTGCAGATGCACTAATTGAAAGTCCATTTTTAAAAATATTATTGTAAGAAATAGACGCGTCAATGCCCTGCGTTTCAGTTGAACCAATGTTTGCGATGGGATATTGAGGAATTCCTAAATACCCAGAAAGAGTAGGGTTAAACAATAAATCATCAACTGACTTTATGTAATAATCAGTTGAGAGAGAAAATTTATCTTCAAAAAATCTTAAATCAATACCATAGTTCTGTTGAATTTGATTTTCCCAAGAAAGTGCATTGTTTGGAATTGTAAGTAATGTTGAACCAGTATTTATAGACCCATTAAAAACATATTTAGGAAATGTTGATATTCTTGAATATTGGGGATATGCAGTATCATTTCCAACAGTTCCATAACTAGCTCTAATTTTTAAAAAGCTAACATTTTTCAAATTAAAAAAATCCTCGCTACTAGCTATCCAACCAACAGAAGCAGAAGGGAAATATCCAAATTTATTTTCATTTCCAAAGTTTTTTGATCCATCTCTTCTTATGGTAAATGCAGCGAGATATTTTTCATTATAATCGTAATCAATTCTAGCAATATATGAAAGGTTTCTGCTTTCATATTGATAATTTCCAATCCTTGCTTGTTCTTGAGTTCCAGTCGCAGCTGTTATATCTGCAAATTCCCATGAATTTTCAAGTATGTCCTCTTGTGTCGCTGAAACACCAGATCCTGCAGCTTTGTAAATAGAATATCCCAAAACAACATCAAAATTATTTAGTTCATTTATTTGAAAATTATAATTTCCAAATATTTCATAAGTTGCCTGCCAGTAATTATTTTTAGACTCTGTTACACTGTTGTGATACAACTGCGTTACTTCACCAGTTTCAGGATCTGTAGAAAATATTGGGGTTAAATCTGCATTAGCAGTTGTTTGATTGTGTCCCACTCCGTAAAATCTAAGAGGCGTAAAACTTTTATTAAAAACATCTGCATAAGTGTATCCTAATCTTGAAGTAACTTTTAATCCATCTATTAGCTCGTATTGTATTTCAAACTTACCGTTAAATTTATTTGTATTGTCTTTGTTGTAGGTATCATTTAATTGAGCAAGTGGATTGATAATTTCTTGTGTTATTGTATTACTAATTCCAAATTGATTATTATCAAGCAGAGGTACGGTAGGATCGAAATTTAAAGCGTTGTTAAGAGGGTTAACATTACTGCCTTTGATATTGGTATATGTAGTATTAAAAACAGCTGTTAATTTGTCATTTATTTTACTTGTAAAATTACCTGTCAAGTTAAGCCTATCAAAATAAGACTTAGCGCCACCCGCTACAACTCCTTCTGTTCCCGAAAAAGCACCAGACAGATAATACTTACTTGAATCTGTGCCACCAGAAATTGATAAATTTTGATTAGATAAAGGGGCATCGTTAATAACAGAGTCTTGCCAATCAGTTCCCTCACCAAGGCCACTAAGATTGGGGTAAATTAAACTCCCGCCAGAAGCAACACTTGCCTCATTTAGAATAGATGCATATTCTGTTGCATTTAAAACATCAATTGTTTTTAATACTTGTTGCATCCCATATGATGAATTGAATGTAAATTTTACTGGCTGATTAAAAAACCCTGATTTTGTTGTTACTAAAATAACTCCATTACCACCTCTCGATCCGTATAGAGCTGCTGTAGAAGCATCTTTAAGAATATCTATCTTGGAAATATCTGAAGGAGGTAAAGCGTTCAAATCACTTAGAGATTGAGGAACACCATCTATTACAACTAGTGGAGCATTTCCACTATTTGACGATATGCCTCTTATAATTACGGTCGCACCAGCTCCAGGGTTAGGGTTTGTAATAATGTTTACGCCTGAAGCAGAGCCCTGAAGTGCATCTTCGATTCTAGTAGGTTGTAATTTACTGATGGACTCGGCACTAACTGAGCTAACAGCTCCTGAAACTTTTTTTGAATTTTGTACTCCGTATCCCAAAACAACAATTTCATCCAACGCATTAGCTTCAGAAACTAGTGACACCTGAATTACATTTTGGCTTACTACTTCAACATCTTTTGATTTGTATCCTAAATATGAAACTACGATTATAGAATTCATACCAACATTTGGAAGTACGAAATTTCCATCAAAGTCAGTATTAGTGCCTACATCTGTTCCTTTCACAACTACTGTTGCACCAGGAAGTGGAGAACCAGTTTCAGAGTCAAAAACAATTCCAGTAATTTGTTGTGAAAAAGCAATCCCTGAAAATAAAATTGTAAAGAACAAATAGTTTATTAATTTCTTCATTGTTACGTTGTGTTTTATACATGCAGAACAGTTTATTATGCACGCATATAAATTTTATTCAAATATAAGTATTTAAAATTATTAATTTTTTAATATTTATGAATTATATTGACAAAATCTAATTCATATTAATTATAAATAATTCAATAATTCTAATTCCTATCTTTAATAAAATGAAAAAGATGAAAAAAAGAAGAGATTTTTTAAAAGAGGTTTGCCCAACAGTTGCTTTTGCTTTTTTTGGTATAAGTTTTTTGGAAGCCTGTAGTAGCGGTAGCAGTGCTAGCGATGATGATGTTGACTCGACCCTCCCTGGTGACGTAACCGATCCTGGAGATGGCTCTGGAGATGGAGGTGGTTCTAGCGACAACGGATTTTCACAAAGTGGAAATGTTTATACAATCAATATCTCTAATAGTAATTTTAGCTCTATACAAACAGTCGGAGGATGGATGAACGCGAAAAGCCTAGGTATTCCCGTTTTGCTCCTAAGACTCTCTCAAACCGAAGTTGGTGCATACACAAATGTTTGTCCTCATGCAGGGGCAAATGATCAATGGGAGTTAAGAAATGGAAATATTTTTAGATGTAACAGGCATGGCAATAGCTATTCAACAAATTGTAATTCTGGACTAACCTGCTATTCAACAACATCCATTCAAGACGATAGCTTTACAATGACACTAAGTTAGTAGCCTCGCTAGGAATCGAACCTAGATCTAAAGTTTAGGAAACTTCTATTCTATCCGTTGAACTACGAGGCCGAATCTGCTATTATAAAAATTGAGAAAAATAAAAAATGAACCAAAACAAGGTGAATTGAAAAAGTATTTTCTTTTTTCTCTACCATTTTTTGATAAACTAGTTGAATTGGATATGCTATTAAAAACCATGACAAATAGTTAAAAACAGGGGCTTTATTTTCCGAAAATACCCAGTAGTCAAATTTTGGTGCAACTGGCTCAATTACAATATCCAAGATGACCATTAGAATAGAACCCAACAATGCAGATAGATAAACTGAATTGTTAAAAATCAATGAACTTATTGAACCAGTTATAAAAGTCAAAACAATCCAATTAATTCCTATTAAAAATGGAACACCAAAAATTTTAAAGCCTAAATTTTCACCATATTCATAATCCCCGAAAAGAATTCCAAAATTAACACCAATTGTTTCAGCAATCATTCCAACGATAAAAGCTGTAGTAAGAGCAATTATTACCTTTTTATTAACCTCCTCCAAATTGAAAAAAAGTAAAATAAACGTCATTGATAAATTAAATGGAGTTGTTTGTAGGAAAAGTTCTCTATCGATATAAAGTAT
>PKDV01000034.1 GCA_002862715.1 Flavobacteriaceae bacterium
CTTATAATAATTTGAAATTTCTTGTCTAAACTCCGGAATACCTTGATAACTCTGATATTTGTGTGAGTTTTCATAATTTAAACTTTTAGTCAAAGCTAAGATTGATGATTGTGGTGGAAATAAATCAGGACTTCCAATACCTAAATTTATAATATCTCTTCCCTGAGAAACTAACCTTGATACCTCTCTTAATTTTTTTGAAAAGTAATATTCTTCAACAAAATTTAATCTATTTGCTTGTATCATTTCTAAGTTTATTGTTATAGGTTCCTAAAATTTTAAATGACTCGCTAACATTTTTTATGATTTTTGAGGTCTTTTCAAAAAATTTCTGATTTTCAAAAGTAATATCAACAAAAAATGAGTATTTCCAGGGAGTATGAACCATCGGTAATGACTGAATTTTTGTTAGGTTAAGTTTATTTTCACTTATTATATTTAATATCGCGGCTAAATTTCCTGTTTTATGGTTTAGCACAAACTTTATTGAAGCCTTGTTATAAGAAAGTTTGGATTTATTACTTGAAGTTTTTTCTAAAAGAACAAACCGAGTGGAGTTATTGGAAATTGAGTGAATATTTTTTGATACTATGTCAAGTTTATAAATTTTTGAGCATTCATATGATGCGATTGCCCCTAGAGATTTAATTTTATCATCGGATATTCTTTTAGCTACTGCAGCTGTATCGCTTTCTTCAATTAGTTTAATATTTGGGTGTAATTTAAAAAACTTTTTACATTGTAAAAGAGCCATTGGATGGGATGCAACTTCTTTAATATCGTTTAGTTTACTTCCTGGTAAAGCCATTAATTGGTGTTTTATTTCAATATAATATTCATCAACAATTGTTAACGAATAATTATCTATGAGTGCATAATTAGGAATTATTGAGCCAGCTATTGAGTTTTCAATTGCCATCACTGCTAAATCTACTTGGTTTGATTTTAAAGATTCTGCTAGATTGTCAAAAGACAAACACTCATTAATTTCAATATCATTACCTAACAACTGTAGTGCCACTTGGTGGTGATAAGATCCTTTGATTCCTTGAATTGACACTTTCATTTTTTTAAAAAAAAAAGTCCTGAATTTACTCAGGACTTTATTAATTCTTTTTACCAATATTTATTAAACAAAGTCCTGATTCAAATTTGAATAGAAAAATGAGAAATAATATTTATTTGTCATACACATAATAAACAAATGTACATTCAATTGTCTAATAAAAAAAGTTTAGGTTAATTATTATATAAAAAATTTTAATTTAAAATTTGTTTGTTATTAAGAAAAACATAGTAATACATTTTAACTGATCTCGAAAATGTTAATGATACAGAACAATATTTTTTAAAAGTTAAATCTACAGCACGATAAATTTTTTTTGAATCTACATCTCCATAAACATAAACTTTTGCGTGTATTTCAGTAAAAACTTTGGGGTGTGAATTCTTTGTTTTGCCATCAACAATAATTTCAAGATTATTAAAATAAATTTTTTGTTGTTTTAGTATGCGTACAATACCAATACTTGAGCATCCAGCCACTCCCATGAGTACTAGTTCCATAGGACTTGGTCCTTTAGGATTTACATCTGTGTTGTTATCAACAGAAATATTATGTCCATGTCCGTTACTGATTAATGAGTGAAATTCTTTTTTGTGAGTTAATTTTATTTGCATTGCTATAAAAACATTTTTTTTAATTTTTTAACCAAATCCAGCTTTTCCCATGTGAATAACTCAACCTCAATAGATTTATTTCCGTTGTATTTTGAGAAAAAAGTTTTTACAACTTTTTGTGGTTGTCTTCCCATGTGTCCGTATGAGGATGTTTCAGAATATATGGGATTTCTAAGTTTAAATCTTTTTTCAATAGCATATGGTGATAATTCAATGTTCTCTAATAATTTATTAGCAATTTCAGAGTCTGAAAAATTAGAGTTTGAAGTATTATATGTATTTACAAAAATTGATGTTGGATGTTCAACACCAATTGCAAAACTTATTTGAACCAGTACTTCACCGCAAACACCAGAGGCAACTAGATTTTTTGCAATATGTCTTGCTGCATATGCTGCACTTCGGTCAACTTTTGAAGGATCTTTTCCACTAAATGC
Organism: Flavobacteriaceae bacterium; assembly: GCA_002862715.1. Lineage (GTDB taxonomy): Bacteria > Bacteroidota > Bacteroidia > Flavobacteriales > Flavobacteriaceae. The sequence continues at coordinate 2,118 of PKDV01000034.1, forward strand.
ACCACCACCATGTGCCCCCTTTCCACCATATGTATCAACAACAATTTTTCTTCCGGTAAGTCCAGTATCTCCGTGAGGACCACCAATAACAAACTTACCAGTTGGATTAATTAAGTAATTTATATTATCATCAAATAGTTTCGTAATATGTTTGGGATAATGTCTTAAAACTCTTGGGATTAAATATCTTATTATATCCGATTTAATTTTTTTTAGCATTTTTTTCTCTGTACCAAAATCATCGTGTTGAGTTGAAATTACGATTGTTGAAATTCTCAAAGGTTTGTTGTTTTCATCGTATTCAATTGTAACTTGTGATTTCGCATCAGGCCTTAAGTATTTAATCTTATTTTTTTCTTTTCTTAAAATTCCCAATTCAATCATAATTTTATGAGAAATATCAAGTGCTAGTGGCATATAATTATCAGTCTCATTCACCGCATAGCCAAACATAATACCTTGATCGCCAGCACCTTGATTTTTCAAATTTGGTTTTTCAATTCCCCTGTTAATATCAGCTGACTGCTCATGAATTAAAGAAATTACTCCACAGGAATCACCTGAGAACTGAAATATTTCGTCATTATAACCAATTTTATTAATTGTATTTTTAGTAACAGATTTAATATCTATATAAGTATCGCTTTTAACCTCCCCAGCTACAATAGCTTGACCAGATGTGACCAAGGTTTCTATTGCAACCTTACTGTTTTTATCAAAAGCGAGAAAATAATCTAAAATTGTATCACTTATTTGGTCAGCAACTTTGTCTGGATGACCCTCGCTAACAGATTCGGAAGTGAAAAAATATGACATAAAAAAAGTTTCTAAGATTCAAAAAAGTCTGATACAATCGAAAGGCATACATTTTAGCACTTTTTTCGAGAGGTTGCAATCAGTCAAATCGTCCTCTTTGGAGTGTAAATATATAATAAGTTACTTAATTAAAGTTTATACTTGAGAGTAAAATAAATAAATCGTGGTTGAACAAAAAATGTAGTGGATGATTGTACTATTCCTGAAAAGTTGTCCCTGTTTATTGTGCCATTGTCTAGAAGATTTTTTCCTTCTATAGCAAACTCCCATTTACTATCCTTTTTATTATAAGATAAAGAAAAAGATGAATCATCATAATTGTTTAATGATTGGCTTCCTAATCTATAATCAAAAAAACTATACTCAGCAAAAAAAACAAATCCATTTAAAAATGCAATATCAGTATTTATAAATGGTCTTTCAGTTATATAATGTTGTATTCTATTTTCATCTTTAGATTTATTTACATTATAATTGAATCCAATTTCAAAATTTGGCCCAGAGTTAAAATTTGTTGCTATGCTTCCCCTAATTGACTGTGTAAGGTATTGAAACTGTCTAAGATTTTCATTAACAACATTATAATATTTAGATGAGTTTATTGAACCTCCGGCGCTAACTTTTAATTTATTATATCTTTTTTGAATGTTTCCGTTGAATGATATTGATTCTTCGTCTTTAGGTGAATTAAAGGGTGTATTTACCCTGTTAATTCCGTCCAATAAGAAAGATGATTTTAAACTATCAAATTGTCTGCTGTAATTTGCCCTTGCAAATATATTAGTGAAATTAAACATATTGAAGTTAAAGTAATTCAGAGAAAAATCATTGAAGTAGGCAGGTTTTATAGCTTCGTTACCAATTCTCAAAGAATTATAATTATTAAAAGTGTAACCCAAGGCTCTTCTACTAACATCAGAAAATCTAACCCTTGAATTATAGGTAAAACGTAATGTTTCTGATTCTTTTAACTTATAACTAACCCAAATATCCGGAAGAATTCTTATTTCTGAATCTCTTAAAACTCCCCTAAAGTTGTCATTTGTATCAATTTTATAATTATGCAAAGTGATACCTGGATTAAATGTAATTTTACCATCCTTAAAGCGGTAGTGTAAAGAAGTATAATTGTCTGTAAATGAAAAAGAGATATCATTTTTTAATTTTTCGTCATCAAATGAAAAAATAACATTATCATTTACAGAACTCATCTCGGAAAGATAATCTTGTTTTACCCTAGTTGTACCTAAAGTTAAATTCAAATTAGACTTTTTATTAAGAACGTAATAATAATCGAGTCTTCCATCAATTTGATTAGTTTCGGTTACTCTATTTTGTTGAACATTAAACGGACTAATACTTGGATCCAATGGTAAAATTTGAGGAAATATTATTTGTTCTTTTTGTAAAAAATAAATTGGATTTTCTTCTTGATGGGAATGTTGAATTTCCAATGAAAAAATATGATTATCATTTAGTGTATAATAAGAATTAAGATTTTGATTTATTTGATTAGGTTTTTGTGATCTTAATTCGTTGATATTTTCGGTAAAACTTGATGTAGAGATTGTTCCTCTGTCTTCACTCTCGTCAGCTTTCCTAAATAATATATCATATTCGACCTGAAGCTGTAAGTTTGGTTTGTATAAAGTGCTGAATTTATAAAGCTGAAGTCTGCTAATTTGATTTGTTGTATTGTTAGTAAGCTCATTCGCTCCATTGGATGTAAAAGTAACGTCTCTTAATGATTTTATATTGGTTGTATTTTGAGATACAATTGCAAAACCTGAAAAATCCAATCCTTCTTTTGGACTAAAAGAAAAATTTGAAGCAGCAAAATCATTATCAATAAATTCTGCATTGTTACTACTTAGATTTTGTAGTCCAATGTCATTTGATTGAATTTGAATTGACGAACCACTTTTATTGCTTTGACTACGAAAGCCTCCAGTAAATTTATAATAGTCTCTTCTTGTAAATGGGTTTTCTCCTAGATTATTGCTGTTACCAAGAAAATTTATGCTAAGTTGTGGACTGTAGTAAAAGACTTTTGGATTTAGGAGGAAAGTATTTTTCTCACCACCACCAGCCATTAAATCACCAAACCAAAATTTTGATTTACCCTGTTTAAGTTTGATGTTTATGGCAATATTATCTTCATTATTTGTAACTCCACCCAATTGAGACACTTCTGAAAAATTCTTTAATACCTGAACCTTGTCAACAGCACTTGAGGGAATATTTTCAGTCGCAATTTTGGAATCGCCATCAAAAAAATCTTTTCCCTCAACCATTAATTTTTTTATTTGTTTTCCTTCCACCTCAATTTGACCATCGTCATTAATTTCAACTCCTGGTAGATTTTCCAAAACATCTTTTAATTTTTTTTCTGTTCCAGTGTTAAAGGAGTCAGCATTATAAATAATTGTATCTCCTTGTATTGAAACTGGCATCTCATACGTTACCTCAACTCCATCAAGTTGTTGAGCTTGCTCAAACATTACAAAGACCTGATTTACATCCTCTGAAGATCTAACCTTTAAATCTACTGGCTTAAATCCAAGGTATGATACTTTGATATTATATGGTGTGTCTTTTTTTATTCCAAAAGAAAATTTTCCATCCAAATCTGAGATAGCAAAATTATCCATCCTATCAGTATCAAGATTTTTTGCTACAATATTTGCTGTTGAAATAGCAACCCCAAGACTATCTATAACTACACCTTCAAGTTTAATATTTTGTGAAAAAATTAAACCAGATGATAACAAAATAATATATAAATAATTTTGAAATTTCATTTATTTTGTGTTTTTCATTCTAAAATTACCTCCACCACTATTCCTGTTGTTTTGAAATCTAACTTTCATCTCCTCGGTTTTAATTTTTTGAATCTCATCGAACTCATACCTAGTCACAACATCGCCTCTTTTTGGGGCATCAAGGCTGATTTTTTCATTAATATTCAATTTTATTTCATTACATATTAGCATTTTTTTATCGTCCTGGACCATTAATACCAGGCCTGGGAGCCCAAAATACTTAGAAGGACCAGCAGAAACGGGGATTTCTGGAGTAAACCATACTGAAACTTTAACATCTTTTGTTTTAAGTGAATCATTAGGACTATTATTCCTCCCTGACCAAAAATTCATATTAATAATATTTTGTGTCTCACTGTATTGAGCTTCATAAGCTGTATAATTACCAATTTTTTTTTGCTTCCCGGTGAACTTCCATTTTGAGGAGGACAAAGTATCTGTAATTAAAAAAAGTTTACCGAATAATTCCTGCTGAATTGTCTGTACTTTTGAAGACAAGTTTGAGTGAACAATTTGGCTTCCTCCCTTTCCCCAAGAGGAGAACCATCTCATTCTATTTCCACCTTGCCGTGGAGAATCTAATTTTTCTTCTATTTTATATACAGATTGCTTTTGATCAAAGAATAACTCAAACAAAATTGGTTCTGACATTCCTTTTTTTATTCTTTCTGCAACTTGTTTTGGAATCCTTGAATTCAACTTGAAATCATCTCCCAGTGAAGTCTTAACGGAGTAAGTAGCTTTGCCTTGTTGTGATAAAAGCGTGTTTCCAACAGAAAAAAGAAATATAAATAAAAAAAAATTTTTCATGCAATTATTTATTGCAATAATACAGTCTTTTTTCGCAATATTTTCTTAATATTATCATAATATTTAATATCAAATTTTTTGTAAGGATATTATCAAATTATAGCATATGCATGTAGTTATCGCCGGAAATATTGGAGCTGGTAAAACCAGTTTAACTGAAATTCTTCAAAAACATTACAATTGGGAGGCATTGTTTGAAGATGTTGTTGAAAACCCTTACTTAGATGATTTTTATTCTGAAATGGAAAGATGGTCTTTTAATCTTCAAATATATTTTTTAAACAGCAGATTTAGACAAATCCTAGAAATTCAAAAAAATGGTAAAAATGTCGTTCAGGACAGATCTATTTACGAAGATGCTCATATTTTTGCACCTAATTTGCATTCAATGGGACTTATGACTCATAGAGATTTTAATAATTATTTAGCTGTATTTGAGCTCATGGAATCATTGGTAAAAGGACCAGACTTAATGATATACTTAAGAAGTTCAATATCAAATCTTGTCTCACAGATTCACAAAAGAGGTAGAGATTATGAAAATACTATTAGTATTGAATACCTGAGCAGACTTAATGAAAGGTATGAGGCATGGGTCCATGGTTATGATAAAGGAAAAATGATAATAATTGATGTAGATAATTTAGATTTTGTGGATAACAAAAACGATTTACAAACAGTATTAAATATTATTGACCCAGAAGTTAAATCTTTAAAATTATAAATCGGTTTTTACTTTTTTTCCAAGGGAGTTTCATCAATTTTTTCTTCAACAATAACTATTTCCTTGCTTTCTGAATCCATCGGTTCAGCTAGAAGTGGTGCAATCACTAATCCAATCAAACATGTTAATTTTATTAAAATATTCATTGATGGGCCTGAGGTATCCTTGAATGGATCTCCAACAGTGTCTCCAGTCACAGCGGCTTTGTGAGCATCACTGCCTTTATAAGTCATTTCTCCATTTATTTCAACGCCTGCCTCAAATGATTTTTTTGCATTATCCCAAGCACCTCCAGCATTGTTTTGAAAAATAGCCCACATTACACCTGAGACACAAACACCTGCCATGTATCCACCCAAAGGCTCAGCACCAAAAAATATACCTATTAGAATAGGAGTGATAATTGTAATGACACCTGGCATCAACATCTCTTTTAAAGCAGCTTTGGTAGAAATATCAACACATCTAGCATATTCTGGTTTACCTTTACCCTCTAAAATTCCTGGAATCTCTTTAAATTGACGTCTTACTTCTTTAACCATCTGCATTGCAGCTTTTCCAACAGATTGCATTGCAAGAGCAGAAAAAACAACAGGAATCATGCCGCCAACAAACAACATTGCTAACACATCTGCTTTAAATATATTGATTCCATCAATTCCAGTGAAAGTTACATAAGCTGCGAATAGTGCAAGTGCAGTTAAAGCAGCGGAGGCAATAGCAAAACCTTTTCCAACTGCAGCTGTAGTATTTCCAACAGAATCCAAAATATCAGTTCTTTCTCTAACTTCAGGCCTTAACTCACTCATCTCGGCAACACCACCTGCATTGTCAGCAATAGGCCCAAATGCATCAATAGCAAGTTGCATAGCTGTTGTAGCCATCATTGCTGAAGCTGCCAATGCGACTCCATAAAAACCAGCTAACATATATGAAGAATAAATTGCTACAGCAAAAAGAACAACAGAGAATAAAGTTGATTTCATACCAACTGCAAGACCAGCAATTATATTTGTTGCAGCACCAGTTGAACTATTTTGAACAATTTCTAAAACAGGTTTTTTACCCAAAGAAGTATAATAAGCAGTAACAACGGAAATTAAAGCACCGACAGCAAGTCCAATACATGCAGACCAAAATACATTTGAAGAGGAAATTAATTTATATCCTTCACCAAAAAATTTCATATTAATTTCATTAGGTAACATCCAATCAATAAAAAACCAGCTTGCAATCAATGTTAATATTATTGAAGCCCAATTTCCAGTGTCTAATGCTTTTTGAACTTGTGGTTCTTTTGCATCGTTATTTTTTATCTTGACAAATAACGTTCCCAAAACTGATGCTATTACTCCGAAACCAGCTATTACAAGTGGCAATAAAATTGGACCCATTCCATTAAATTCACTGATATTTACTCCAGTATCATACATGTCTTTAATTATATAATTACCTAAAACCATTGCAGCCAAAACTGTAGCTACATATGAACCAAATAAATCGGCGCCCATCCCAGCTACATCACCAACATTATCACCTACATTATCAGCAATTGTAGCAGGATTTCTCGGGTCATCTTCTGGGATTCCAGCCTCAACTTTACCAACCAAATCAGCACCAACATCAGCGGCTTTGGTGTATATGCCTCCTCCAACTCTGGCAAAAAGAGCAATTGACTCAGCCCCTAAAGAAAAACCTGCTAATGTCTCTAAAATTAGAGTCATCTTTGTGTAAAAAGAACTGTCCATGTTATAAAATTGACTAAGAAGAAAAAGAAAAATTAAACTTAGTCCAAGAACAGCTAATCCTGCGACACCTAAACCCATTACAGTGCCACCGTTAAATGAAACTTTCAATGCCTTTGGAAGACTTGTTTTAGCTGCTTCTGCTGTTCTAGCGTTGGCATCAGTAGCAATTCTCATACCTATATTTCCAGCAAGTGCACTAAAGATAGCACCAATGATGAAAGATGGAACTATCATCCAATGTGTTGTTTCTACTTGAGTTGAAACAAAAAATAATGCAATAGATGATCCAATAACAAAGAATAGTAGTAGACGATATTCTGCACCTAAAAAAGCGAGTGCTCCCTCTTTTATAGCCTTTGATATCTCAATCATTTTTGTATCACCAGCTGGTTGATTTTTGACCCATTTTGCCTTAAAATACATTATTAAAAGACCAAAAATTGATAAAATTATTGGTAAGTAAATCACATGTTCATTCATAAATCAAATATTTAATTAAGTACCTTTTTTACTGAACGTATAACGTCTTCATGATTAGGTAACCATTCCTTGAGCAATACTGGAGAATATGGTGCAGGGGTGTCCGCTGTGTTAATTTTTTGAATTGGTGCGTCAAGATAATCAAATGCTATATCCTGAACTTGATAAGCAATTTCAGTGGAAACATTTCCAAAAGGCCAGGCTTCTTCTAGAATTACCAGTCTATTTGTTTTTTTTACAGATTCAACTATTGTATCTATATCAAGAGGGCGGACAGTTCTTAAGTCAATAAGTTCACAAAATATTCCATCTTTTTCTAAAATTTCAACTGCCTTTAATGCAGATTTAAAAATTTTACCAAATGAAACCACGGTTACATCAGAGCCAGTTTTTTTAATATCAGCTACACCAATAGGTAATAAATATTCTTCTTCAGGAACCTCTCCTTTGTCGCCATACATTTGTTCAGATTCCATAAAAATTACTGGATCATTATCTCTAATTGCAGATTTTAGTAGTCCTTTGGCATCGTATGGGTTGGATGGTATAACAACTTTTAAACCCGGACAATTTGCAAACCAACTTTCAAAAGCTTGAGAATGGGTAGCTGCCAATTGCCCAGCAGAACCTGTAGGTCCTCGAAAAACAATTGGACAAGGAAATTGACCACCAGACATTTGACGAATTTTTGCTGCATTATTTATAATTTGGTCTATACCAACCAATGCAAAGTTGAATGTCATGAATTCAATAATAGGTCGATTTCCCGTCATAGTAGACCCAACTCCTATTCCTGCAAAACCAAGCTCTGAAATTGGAGTATCTATGACTCTTTTATCACCAAATTCATCTAACATTCCTTTAGATGCTTTATACGCTCCATTATATTCAGCGACCTCTTCCCCCATAAGGTATACACAATCGTCTTTTCTCATTTCCTCAGACATTGCCTCACAAATCGCTTCTCGAAATTGAATAACTCTCATAACCTAAAGTGGCGCAAAAATATAATTAAATACCCAAACAGCAAAGAGAGTAATTTAATTGTTATTAGTGTGTTATAATATAAAGTGTTTTATTAAGTTTGAAAAAATCTATGTCGTGAAAGTTTTAGTTTGCATAAATAGTGTACCTGATACAACTTCAAAAATTAATTTTACAGATAATAAAGAATATGACTCTACAAATATTCAATTTGTAATAAACCCAAACGATGAATTTGGTTTGACTAGAGCAATCTGGCTGAAAGAGAAACAAAATGCAACAGTTGATGTTATAAACGTTGGACAATCTCAATCTGATAAATTATTAAAAAAATGTCTCGCAATTGGTGCTGATAATGCTTACAGAGTGAATATTGAGGCAATAAATGGTGAAATGGTGGCTGATGAAATTATAAATTTTATCAAATCAAAAAATCATTATGATTTGATAATTGCAGGAAGAGAGTCTATTGATTATAATGGAGGAATGGTTGCCGGTTTCATAGCTTCAAAATTAAATTTTCCTTTTGTAACAAATTGTGTAGGACTAAAAATTGAAAATAATATTGCATACTTAACCAGAGAAATAGATGGAGGGCGCGAAAATATAAAATGTAATCTTCCAATTGTTGTGGGAAGTCAAAAAGGATTAGTTGAAGAATCTGATTTAAAAATCCCTAATATGCGTGGAATTATGTTGGCAAGTAAAAAAGAAATTAAAGTTTTAGGGCCATCAAAATATGTTTCAAGTTCTAAAATTATACGTTTCGAAAAACCATCAGAAAAGAAGGAAATTAAAATGATTTCACCAGATAATTTAGACGAATTGATAGACATCTTGCAAAATAAAGTAAAAGTTATTTGATATGTCTGTATTGGTATTTATTGAAACGGAAAATGGCTTATTAAAAAAAAATTTTTCACAAATTGCTTCGTACGGAGTAGCTCTTTCAAAAAAACTTGGTGTAAAGTGCATTGCAATTGCATTTAATACAGATGATTGTGAAAAATTATCAGAATTTGGAATTACAGAATTTACTGTATTTAATTCTGGACATAAATTTTTCGATTGTTTGAATTATGTTAATATTATTTGTAATTTTTTATTAGAAAACCATTGTAAAATATTAGTTACTAGTAGCAGTGCTGACTCAAAATATATTGGGCCTTTAATTGCAAATAAATGGGATGGTCATTATGCCCCTAATGTTGTTGAAATTCCTTCGACTGACAAAAATTTTGTTGTTAAACAATCATGTTATACAAACAAAGCGTTCAGTTACACAGAAATATATAAAGAGAGAATTGTCATTGGTGTTAGTAATAACTCATTCATGCCTGTTAAAGAAAAATCAGATTGTAAAGTTAAATTTGAAAATTTAAAAGATAGAATAAAAACGATAGAAGTTTTATCTGTTGATAAATTTACTGGAAGAAAAACTATTGCTGATGCTGATATAGTTGTTTCTGGTGGAAGAGGACTTAAAGGACCAGAAAATTGGTATCTTATTGAAGACTTGGCTGAAGTTTTGGGTGCCGCAACCGCTTGTTCAAAACCTATTTCCGATATGGGCTGGAGAACACATGATGAGCATGTTGGTCAAACGGGGAAACCAGTGTCTTCAAAGTTATACATTGCTATTGGAATTTCTGGTGCCATTCAGCATGTAGCAGGTATTGCTAAATCTAAAGTTAAGGTTGTAATTAATAATGACCCTGAAGCCCCCTTTTTTAAATCTGCTGATTTTGGAATCGTTGGTGATGCATTTGACGTAGTTCCTAAGCTAATTCAAAAACTTAATGAATTTAAGTCATCTAGCTAATTGTTGAATTTTGTACATTTAACTACATATCAATTGATTCATATATGGATTTAATAGAACTTCAAATTAATCGAATTTCTTACAGTCAAAACCAAAGCGGTGCCTACGCTATGATTTTGGATGAAATTGGAGGTAAAAGAAAACTTCCAATTGTGATTGGAGAATTTGAAGCGCAGTCAATTGCTGTTGCATTGGATAAAGAAATTAAACCATACAGACCATTTACTCACGACTTATTTAAAAATTTTGCCTCCCACTTTGAAATATTCTTAAAGAAAGTTATAATTACTAAACTAGTAGATGGGGTATTTTACTCAACATTAATTTGTGTAAAAGATAATGTTGAAGAAAGTATTGATTCAAGAACATCTGATGCTATATCGCTAGCGTTAAGATTTAAAGCTCCTATATATACATATGAAAATATTCTTGACACAGCTGGGGTTTTATTAGACAAGTCAAAAACTCCTGTTAGTAGTATCAAAGAGGAAATATTTGAAATTAAAATCAGTAAACTTTCAATTAAAGAATTAGAAACAGAGATAAATAAAGCAATTAAAAGTGAAAACTATGAAAGAGCAGCTCAACTTAGAGATGAAATTTCAAAAAGAAAAAATAAGAAATGATTTTTTCACTGCTAGTTGAAATAAATGAAATTATACCTCATCAGGGATTTTCTCTAAGTAGTTTTGCAAGGGGAATATGTGGAATCGTGGGTATCTTTTTCGTCGCATATTTATTTAGTAAAAACAGAAAAGCAATACCATGGAAAACAGTTTTTATTGGTTTATCAATACAAATACTTTTAGCTTATTCAATTTTAGAAATTAGTTGGGTACAATGGGTTTTTGAAAAAATTGGACAAGTTTTCGTTAGTATTCTGAACTTTACTGACGCTGGTAGTGAGTTCTTATTTGGAAATTTAATGGAATCTGATAAATATGGCTTTATTTTTGTTTTTAAAATACTTCCTACGATAATTTTCTTTGCCGCGCTAACCTCTCTTTTATTTTATTTTGGGGTTTTACAATTTTTTGTAAAAATTTTGGCAAAATTAACTACTACAGTTCTTAAAATATCTGGAGCAGAGAGTTTATCTGTGATTGGAAATGTCTTCTTAGGACAAACTGAATCTCCACTTTTAATTAAAGCTTATTTACCACAAATGAACAAGTCAGAAGTTTTACTTGTAATGATTGGTGGTATGGCTACTGTTGCGGGTGGGGTTCTCGCTGCATATATTGATTTTTTGGGTGGTGACAATCCTGTACTTAGATTACAATTTGCAAAGCATTTGTTGGCAGCATCTGTAATGGCTGCTCCAGGAGCAATAATTATTTCTAAAATTCTTTTTCCTCAAACAGAAAAAATAAAAAAAGAAGCAAAAGTATCTTCTCAAGAAGTAGGTTCGAATGCTTTAGACGCATTATCAAATGGAACAGTTGAAGGGGTAAAACTAGCAGCCAACATTGGTGGAATGTTACTAGTCTTTGTAGCACTAATAGCAATGGTAAACGGAATTCTTTTTCAATTTGGAGACTTAACCAACTTGAATGATGTAATATCAAATAATACAGTATATCAATCACTCTCAATTGAAGCAATTTTGGGAGTATTATTCGCTCCATTGATGTGGATTATTGGGGTTCCGTGGCAAGATTTAATGCCAATGGGGCAATTGCTTGGGATAAAATTAGCAGCAAGTGAATTTATTGGATATATACAACTTGTTGAGTTAAAAGATGTTTCCAGTCAAATACATTTTCAATACGAAAAAACAATAATCATGGCTACATACATGTTGTGTGGATTTGCAAATTTTGCTTCAATTGGAATTCAGATTGGCGGAATTGGTGGAATTGCTCCAAATCAAAGAAAAAATTTATCAAAATTTGGATTGATGGCAGTGCTTGGAGGAACTTTAGCTTCGTTATTATCGGCATGTTTAGTTGGAGCTCTTTTGGGTTGATGTTTAAAAACTTTTGAAAAAGTAATTTGTAAATGTCTTTTAGTACATTATTTTGATTTTAATTTTACGATATAATGAAACAATACATTGATTTAGTTAATACAGTTTTAGAAAATGGTGCTGAAAAAGGAGATCGAACTGGAACTGGCACAAAAAGTATTTTCGGATATCAAATGCGTTTTAATTTATCTGAAGGGTTTCCACTATTAACTACAAAAAAAATTCATATAAAGTCTGTAATACATGAACTTTTATGGTTTATTAAAGGAGAAACTAATATTAAATATCTTAGTGATAATGGGGTTAGAATTTGGAATGAATGGGCTGATAAAAATGGAAATTTAGGCCCAGTTTACGGGTACCAATGGAGGAACTGGAATAATGAAAATATTGATCAATTATCAGATGTAATTAATACTTTGAAAACAAATCCAAACTCGAGAAGAATGTTAATTTCAGCATGGAACCCAAGTGTTCTCCCAGATACTAGTAAGTCTTTTAGCGAAAATGTTGCTAATGGAAAAGCAGCATTACCCCCATGTCACTCTTTTTTTCAATTTTATGTAGCTAATAATAAATTATCATGTCAACTTTACCAAAGAAGTGCAGATATATTTCTTGGTGTTCCGTTTAATATTGCATCATATGCACTTCTTACTGAAATGTTAGCACAAGTTTGTGGATTCAAATCCGGAGAATTTATTCACACGTTAGGAGATGCACATATCTACAACAATCACATGGAGCAAATAAGATTACAACTCTCAAGAACTCCTAAACCACTACCTAAATTGAAATTAAATCCAAAAATCCAAAATCTTTTTGATTTTAAATATGAAGATGTTGAAATCCTAAATTATGAGCCTCATCCTGCTATTAAAGGCATAGTTTCGGTGTAAAATTTAATTATGTTTTGGAAAAATAAATCTGAAAATAAAATTGACAGTCAACAACTTGCAATGATTGAACATGCTAGGAAAAGAATTCGTCAAAAAAGAGGTTTTCATAACCATTTCATAATATCTATCTTTTTAATTGTCTGCTCTTTGCTAGTAAATTTTTTATTCAATTATCAAAGTGAATTCACACTTTTTAATACAAGTTGGTCTTATGTTATTTCAGCAATATTAGGAGTTATTTTAGTTATTCATTTCTTAAAAGTTTATGTTTTTTACACCTTCATGGGAAAGGTTTGGGAATCAAAACACATGGAGTTTTTAATTGAAAAACAAGCAATTAAAGTTGAAAAACTGAAGAGGTCTATGGATAAAGAAGCACTTCTTAAAGCTCAATCGGAATGGAACAATGAAAATCAAAACAGAAATGTTACAATTATAGCTGCAGCTGCTGAAAATAATGTGATTGGAAGAAACAACGATTTAATTTGGCACCTTTCTGATGATTTAAAACATTTTAAAAATCTAACAAAAGGACATCATGTTATAATGGGCCGAAAAACATTTGAATCAATTCCAAAAGCCTTACCCAATAGAACCAATGTAGTTATAACAAGGCAAAAAGACTATTTTGCAGAAGGTGCAATAGTTGTAAATTCAATTGAGTCAGCTCTTGCACTATGCCTTGATGACAATAGACCTTTTATAATTGGTGGTGGTGAGATTTATAGACAAGCAATGGCGCTTGCTGATTGTATTGAGCTTACTAGAGTACATGAAAATTTTGAAGGTGATACTTTCTTTCCTAACATAGATAACGTTGTATGGCAAGAAGTATGGAGAGAAAATCATGATAAAGATGATAAGCATAATTATGCATTTTCATTTATTAGATACAAAAAAAGAAAACAATGAGTGTAGCTGTTTTTCCAGGCCAAGGGTCACAATTTGTAGGTATGGGCAAAGATTTTTATGAAAAAAATCCTGATGCTAAAATGTTTTTTGAAAAAGCCAATAATGTTCTTGGTTTTTCGATAACTGAAATTATGTTTAATGGAAGTACTGAAGAGCTAAAAAAAACAAAGGTTACTCAACCTGCAATTTTTATTCATTCAGTAATAAATTATTTAATATCTAACCCACCCATACCAACAATGGCTGCTGGACACTCACTTGGCGAATTTTCGGCGTTGACCTCAATTGGAGCATTAGCATTTGAGGATGGATTAAAGTTGGTTTCAAAACGTGCAGAAGCCATGCAGTTTGCATGCGATTCATCAAAAGGAACGATGGCTGCTATATTAGGTCTTGACGATAAAGAAGTTGAAACAGTTTGTGAAAAAGTTGATGGACTTGTAGTTCCCGCAAACTATAATTGTCCTGGACAACTTGTTATTTCTGGAGAAATTAAATCAGTTCAAAAAGCCTGTGAATTATTAATAAATAAAGGTGCAAGAAGGGCGCTTATATTACCAGTTAATGGTGCTTTTCACTCGCCACTAATGGAACCTGCAAAAAAAGAATTGGAAAAAGCAATAATGGAAACAAATTTCAATACTCCAAAATGTCCAATATATCAAAATGTTAATGCATCTCCATCAATAAATTCAGATGAAATTAAGTCCAATTTAATTTTACAGCTAACCAATCCAGTTCGATGGACTCAAACCATAAATAAAATGATTTTAGATGGAGCCAAATCCTTTACAGAATATGGACCTGGAAAAGTATTACAAGGATTAATTAGAAAAATTGACAACCATTGTGATATCAAGAAAGGATAAATTTTAATTTACAAACTCTAAAACTTTACTTGAAATAAAATCTATTTGCTCATTATCAAGTTCACTGTGCATTGGTAGTGAAATTACCTGATTTATAAGTTTATTCGTGACACTAAAATCCACTTCCAGATACTTTTTGTCTTGATATGCCTTTTGAAGGTGAAGTGGTACGGGATAATAAACTCCAAACGGAATATTGTTCTTACTTAAATGTGCCCCCAGCGCATTTCTGTCTGAATCTATAATTTTTAAAGTATACTGGTGAAATACATGAGAATCACCATCACCTAAAATAATTGGTGTAATAATTTTTTGATTATTTTCGAAATACTCCGAATACTTTAAAGCTGACTCTCTTCTTCTTTTATTATATAAATCTAAATGTTTTAATTTTTCATCGAGAACTACAGCTTGTATACTATCTAATCTTGAATTAACCCCCACAACATCATGATAATACCTTTCATACATTCCGTGATTTGCTATACCTCTAATTAAATGAGCCAATTCATCATCATTGGTGAAAATTGCCCCTCCGTCTCCAAAGCAACCAAGATTTTTTGAAGGAAAAAAAGATGTGGTGCCTATGTCACCAATACACCCTGCTTTTACTTTGTTTCCATTGCTGTAAGTAAAATTAGCTCCCAATGCCTGAGCATTGTCTTCAATTATAAAAATGCCATGTTTTTTTGCTATTTGCATTATCTTTTCCATTTGTGCTACTTGCCCAAAAAGGTGAACAGGAACAATAGCTTTGGTTTTTTTAGTAATTGCTTTCTCAATTGATTCTGGGTTAATATTAAAAGTTATGGGGTCAACATCAACAAGCACTGGAGTAAGTCCCAGTAATGCAATAACTTCCACTGTAGATGCATATGTAAAGTCTGCTGTTATTACTTCATCTCCGGGCTTCAATCCTAATCCCATCATTGCAATTTGTAATGCATCTGTCCCATTGGCACATGGTATTACATTTTTTACTCCTAAATATGATTCTAAATTTTTTTGAAAAGATTTGACCGCAGGTCCATTAATAAATTGAGCTGAATTTAAAACTTGCTCAATTCCTGCATCAACATTTGTTTTTATAAACTTGTATTGAGTTTGCAGATCAACCATATGAATTTTTTTCATATTATTTTTTTTCGCTTCAAATTTACAAAATTGAATGTCTCATGGCTAAATAAGTATATTTGATTTATGAATTTTCTCTATTCAAGTGGTGTTGTTGTTGCAAAATCGGTGGGTCAAATTTTTGCAACATCAAAAAAGAGTAAGGATTTTTTTAGCGGCCGTAAACTTATTTGGGATGAATTAAAAAAAATTCCAAAAACAAAGAAAGTTATTTGGATGCATTGTGCTTCACTAGGAGAATATGAACAGGGTTTTCCAATTTTAGATTCATTAAAAAATCAAAAAAAAGATTTTTTTTATTTGGTTACTTTTTTCTCTCCTTCAGGATACAATATCAAAAAGAAAAATAGTATTGCAGATTTGGTTACTTACTTGCCATGGGATACAAAATGTGATGTAAAAAGATTTGTTTCTATTGTTAATCCATACACGGTATTGTTCATAAAATATGAATTTTGGCCAAATCTAATATTAGAGCTTTCTAACAAAAAAATACCTATTTACTCAATATCTAGTGTCTTTAGAAGCAATCAAATTTTCTTTAAAAAATGGGGTGGTTACTATTTAAGTTTATTAAAAGAGTTCAAGCATTTTTTTGTACAAAATTTAAGTTCAAAAAAAAATTTAGAGAAACATGGTATAAATAATGTAACAGTTTCAGGTGATACAAGATTTGATAATGTAAGCAAAGAAAAAAAACCTTTAGATTTCATGAAGGATTTTATTGGGGATAAAAAATGTATTGTAGCTGGTAGCACATGGTTAGACGATGAAAAAATATTAATTAATTCTATTGTTGAAACCTCTAAAAAATGGTGTTGGTTAATTGCACCTCACGAGATAAAAGAAGATAAAATTACAGATTTACAAAAAAAATTAAATAATTGTCATCGATATACAACATTTAATAAAAAAATAAAAAGCAACATTATGATTTTAGATACTGTTGGAATATTAAGTAGATGTTATCAATACGCTGAAATAGCATATGTCGGAGGAGCAATGGGAAGATCTGGACTTCATAATATATTAGAACCTGCTAGTGAAGGAATTCCAATAATAATTGGAAAAAATTATTCAAAATTTGATGAGGCTATTGAATTAATAAAAATGGAAGGAATAATAAGTGTTGCAAACAACAATCAACTAAAATTTGAAATACAAAAATTAATAGATGAACCTAGAATAAGAAAAAAAATGGGAGAAATAAACAAAAAATATATTAAATCAAAAAAAGGTGCAACAAAAATAATTTTAAATAATCTATATAAATTAATTAGTATATAGATAATAATATAGATTTAATTATGACAATAAATGAGATAATACAAAAGAGAAGAACAGTTTATCCTTCAAGTTATTCAAAAAAAAGTATAGATAATTTAATTATTACACAGATTCTGGAAAATGCAAATATGGCTCCTAGTCATAGGTTAACTCAACCATGGTTTTTTAAAATATACAAAGGTAGTTCTAGAGAAAAACTAGCTATGGAAATGGTTGATGCGAATAAGAAAAGTTTGGAAAGCTTGAATTACATAGATATAAAATCTAAAAAAATAATTGATAAATGTAAAAATTCAGATTGTGTAATTGCAGTATTTATGAAAAGAGACCCAAAAAAATCAGTACCAATGTGGGAAGAAATAGCATCAACTGCAATGGCTGTTCAAAACATGTGGCTAACCTGCGTGTATTATAAAATTGGTTGTTATTGGAGCACACCAAAATTTAAAAAATTTATGAGAAAATATTTTAAGCTAAAAAAGAATGAAAAATGTCTAGGGTTTTTTTACATGGGAAAATATGATCATAATAATATAGAATCAAAAAAAAGAATTTCAATAAAAAATAAAACAAAATGGTATTACTAATGAAAGCTATAATTACATTAATATTTTTTTGTGGTACAATATTTATGTATTCACAATCAAAAGATAAAGTAAAATTATATGGAGATAATTTTAATATTAACAATGAATTAATTTACGAAAATGTAAAGAGTGATTTTTATAAAAACACTAAGACAAAAATTAAAGGTGAAATCTTGGCAACGTGCCCTATGAAGGGTTGTTGGATGAAAATGTCAGTTGCTGAAGATACATTATTTGTTAGATTCAAAGATTACAGTTTTTTTGTTCCAAAGACAGGTGCTGAGGGTAAATCAGCAATAGTTAATGGATACTTAAATATTGATACACTTAGAGTGAAACAATTGAGACATTATGCTGAAGATGCAGGTAAAAATGAAAAGGAAATTTTAAAAATTAAAGAGCCTGAAATTGCACTTTCATTTATGGCAGATGGGGTAATTATTTTAGATAAAACTTGACTCTATAAAACATTCAATATATTATCAATACACCTTGCATCATTTGATAATGACCAGGAAATGTACAAACATATTTATACTCACCAGGCTCATTAATTGTAAAGCTAATTGTATCACTTTCCCCACCACCTAGCATTTTAGTATACGCTATAAAATCTTCATTTAATGGTATGTAATCATTATTTTTAAATTCTAAAGCCAATTTGGAAAAAACATTCACATCAACGTTTATTTTTAACAATACCAAATTGTGTCCCATAATATTTTTTAGGAGCTTTCCAGTGTGATTAAGTGTTAAAATAATTTTTTTTCCTGCCTTTGCTCTTAAAACATTTTTATCATAAAGCATTGAATCATCCGAGTTAACATTCAATACTGTATTCTTAGAATCTTCCATCTTGATATTTATGTTACTATTTGTATCAAAAAATAGTTTTTTAGAATTATCTTTTTC
>PKDV01000080.1 GCA_002862715.1 Flavobacteriaceae bacterium
AACTCTTCTGGCCTGCTGAGCATCTACAAGATTATTGTTTATTTGTCTTGGATTTTTAACTGCTTTTAAAATAGCGGTTTTCGTAATTTCTCGAAAAACAATTCTTTTAGTTTTATTTTCTGAGAGTTTAAGTTGATTGTTTAAATGCCATGCAATTGCTTCTCCTTCTCTATCCTCATCACTAGCCAACCAGACTGTTTCAGCCTTGTCTGCTAATAATTTTAATTCTTTTACAACCTTTTTTTTATCATCACTAACAATATAGTTAGGGTTAAAGTCACCATCAACATTAACACCCAATTCTTTAGATGGTAAATCAGAAATATGTCCGAAACACGAAACAACTTTAAAATCTTTACCCAAAAACTTTTCAATTGTTTTTGCTTTTGCTGGAGACTCCACAATTACTAGGTTCATAGGATTAATGTTTGTTCTATAAACAAATTTATAGGATTTTTTTTTTGATGTAATAATTTTAATTAAAGTGAGTAATTTTGTTTAGTAATGATTATAAGACAAATATATACTAGTTGTTTATCTCAAGGCTCGTATTACATTGAAAGCGATGGAGAATCAGCTGTAATTGATCCGCTTAGAGAAGTTGATAATTACATTTCAATTGCAGATGAAAATAATTCAAAAATTAAATTCATTTTTGAAACACATTTTCATGCTGATTTTGTTAGTGGTCATTTAACTCTAAGTAAACTTACAGGAGCTCCCATAATTTTTGGTCCAAATTCTAAAACATCATATAAAAGTGAAATTGGTAATGATAATCAAGAATACAAATTAGGCAATATTAAAATCATATTATTACATACGCCCGGGCATACAATGGAAAGTAGTTGTTACTTGGTGATTGATAAGAATAACAAACAAAAAGCACTATTCACAGGAGATACACTTTTTATTGGTGATGTTGGTATTCCTGATGTTGCTCAGGTCAATGATATTTTAAATCAGCGTCAACTATCTGAAATCCTATATGATAGTTTACATAGCAAAATTTTGCCTCTTGATGATGATATTATTTTATACCCTGGTCATGGTGCTGGTTCGGCATGTGGCAAAAATATTAGCAAAAAAACTTTTGACACATTACGATCCCAGAAAGTTAACAACTATGCACTTGACAAAAACCTAAGTAAAAAAAATTTTTCAGAAAAACTAATGGATGGTTTGATGCCATGCCCTGAATATTTTCCTTCAAATGTTTATTTAAATAAAAATGGATATGAAGATGTTGAAGAAATAATTAAAAAATCTTGTAATCCACTTTCTTCATCCGAATTTGAATATTTATCAAAAAAAAATTGCATAATTCTGGACGTTAGATCAAAGTTTGATTTTTCTAGAAGTCATATTCCTAAAAGCCTTTTTATTGGACTAGAGGGAAATTTTGCTCCATGGGCAGGTAGTGTAATCGGCGATATTAAGACTCCAATTTTACTCGTTACAGATAAAAACAAAGAAAAAGAAACTATAAAAAGACTTGCTAGAGTTGGTTTTGATAATATACTTGGGTACTTGTCTGATGGAATCGAAAGCTGGGTTAAGAATGGAAGAGAAATTGATTCAATTAAAAATGTCAGTGCAGATGAAATTCTCTCTAAACCTCTTGAAATCATTGATGTTAGAACACCAGCCGAATATTTAAAAAAGCATGTGAAGAGTTCAATAAATTTACCTCTTAATAATTACAAAAAAAATAAACTAAAAACCTTATCTAATAATCCTTTTTATGTTCATTGTCAAAGTGGATATCGAAGTCTAATTTATTTATCAATTTTAAAAAAATCTGGAATTCACTCCGGATTAAATGTTAAAGGTGGATTCAAATCCATTGAAAAACTTTTAGACTGACAAAATGTCAACATCTCTCAATATTTTGTAATATTGTAGACCTTTTTTTAAAAATGAACAACAATAGCGCTATGGATAACAAAAACCCTTACTCACACAATGGTGATGTAATGATTTTAGAAAACAACACAAGCTCAAGCGTGAATAAAAAAATGTACATAGAGTCATATGGCTGTCAAATGAATTTTTCAGACAGCGAAATAGTTGCTTCAATTCTTCAAAAGGTCGGTTACAAAACCACCCATATTTTAAACGATGCTGATTTAATTCTCTTGAATACTTGTTCTATTAGAGATAAAGCTGAAATAACAATAAGAAACAGACTTAAATCGCTAAATAAGCTAAAAAAAACAAAATTTAACTTAAAAATTGGGGTTCTAGGATGCATGGCTGAAAGACTAAAAAAAACATTGTTAGAGCAAGAAAAAATTGTTGATCTTGTAGTCGGTCCTGATGCCTACAGGGATCTACCTAATCTAATTAATGATTTAGAAGATGGTAAAACTGCAATAAATGTATTATTATCAAGAGAAGAAACATACTCTAATATAAATCCAACCAGACTTAACAGCAATGGGGTTAATGCTTTTGTGTCCATAACAAGGGGTTGTGACAACATGTGTACATTTTGTGTAGTTCCTTTCACAAGAGGTCGAGAAAGAAGCAGAGATCCAAAAACAATTTTAGATGAAATATCCACATTACGTTCTCACGGTTATAAAGAAGTCACACTTCTCGGACAAAATGTTGATAGTTATCTATGGTATGGAGGAGGACCTAAAAAAGATTTTGTCAAAGCCAATAATTTACAGAAAAAAAATTCAATTCATTTTCATGATCTTTTAAACTTGATAGCACTTGAAAATCCAAACATTCGAATACGTTTTTCTACTTCAAATCCACAAGATATGACAATTGATGTCTTACATGTCATGTCTAGGCACAAAAATATTTGCAATCATATTCATTTACCTGTTCAATCAGGGAGTAACAAGATTTTAAAAAATATGAATCGCCAACACACAACTGAAGAATATTTTAATCTAATTAATCTGATTAAAAAAATTATACCGAATTGTGCAATTTCGCATGATATGATATCTGGATTTCCGGGTGAAACTGAACAAGATCATCAAGATACAATCTCACTAATGAAAAAGATTAAATATAATTTTGGTTTTATGTTCATGTACTCAGAAAGACCAGGAACACTTGCTGCAAGAAAATATAAAGACAATATTCCTGAAGCTGTAAAAAAAAGAAGATTGGGTGAAATAATTAAACTTCAACAAGAACATGGACTTTTTAGAAATAAACAATTTATAGGGCACGAGGTAGAGGTTTTAGTCGAAAAAGTATCTAAAAAATCAAAAAATCAGTGGAGTGGAAGAACTCAACAAAACTCGGTAGTAATTTTTAATAAATTATATTTCAAAATTGGAGACTACGTGTCTGTCAAAATAAATTCTGCAACTTCGGCAACTTTGTTAGGAGAGGCCGTTAGTTATGGACCAACCCAAAAAAATTATGAGTAATATCCAAAATATAAAACAAAGATTCGGTATAATTGGGAATGATTCACAGTTGAATTTTGCACTAGAAAAAGCAATTAGAGTCGCTCCAACCGAGATTTCTGTTTTAGTCACAGGCGAATCAGGTGTTGGAAAAGAAGTTTTTCCAAGAATAATTCACCAACTATCAAAAAGAAAACATGGTAAATATATTGCAGTTAATTGTGGGGCAATTCCCGAGGGAACTATCGATTCTGAACTTTTCGGTCATGAAAAAGGCGCTTTTACAGGTGCCACACAAAATAGAAGCGGATACTTTGAAGAGGCTAATGGAGGAACAATTTTTTTAGATGAAGTTGGTGAACTTCCTGCCGCAACTCAAGTCCGCTTATTGAGAGTTCTTGAAAATGGTGAATTTTTAAGAGTTGGTTCTTCTAAAATTCAAAAAACCGATGTCAGAGTAGTTGCAGCTACAAATATTGTGATGAGTGATGCAATTCATAAGAATAAATTTAGAGAAGATTTATATTACCGACTCAGTACTGTTGAAATTAATCTCCCACCATTAAGAAAAAGGTTGGATGACATTCATTTGCTGTTCAGAAAATTTGCTGCTGACTTTGCACAGAAGTACAGAATGCCAACTGTGAGACTTGACTCTGAGGCACAAAAATTACTGATTAATCAAAAATGGTCAGGGAATGTTCGTCAATTGAGAAATATTGCTGAACAACTTTCAGTGTTAGAAACTGAGAGAAGTATTACACCTGATATTTTAAATCAATATTTACCAAGTTCTAAAATAAATTTACCAGCAATAATTCAAAATAAAGTAGATGAAAATGATTTTTCATCAGAAAGAGAGATTCTTTACAAGGTTTTATTTGATATGCGTTCAGATTTGAATGATTTAAAAAAACTCACTCAAGAAATTATGAACGAATCTGAACTGAATATTACAAAAAATGAACATAGCAGTTTAATAAAAAAAATATATGGTGATAATGATGAGGTTGATTTTAATTTCGATACTAATAATAAAAACAAAAATGTTATCTCTGAAAAAATTATAAAAGATAAATTTGAATATGCCGAGGAAGTTCGGGAAGAAGAAACTCTTTCAATTCAAGACAAAGAACTTGAACTAATAATTAAAGCTTTAGAAAGAAATAATAGAAAAAGAAAAGCTGCAGCGAGTGAATTAGGTATTTCTGAGAGAACACTTTATAGAAAAATTAAACAATACAATATAGATTTATGAAAAAAATTTTGATTTTTTTTACATTTTTAATTATTGGCTGTAAATATTATTCATTTACTGGGGCTTCAATTCCTGATGGAGCTGAAACTGTTCAAGTAAATTTTTTTATAAATAATGCTGGAAATGAAGTTGGTTCTGTTTTTGAACCCGGTTTAGACAGAAACTTTACTAATGCAGTTCAAGAAATGTTATTAAATCAAACCAATTTAAAACTTACAAACATAAATGGCGATTTAATTTATGAAGGTGAAATTGAAGAATATAAAATTACTCCAATGACAGCTACTGCATCACAAACAGCAGCTCAAAATAGACTAACTATTAGTGTCAACTTACGATTTATTAATTCTTTAAATTCTGATGATGATTTTGAAAAAAGATTTAGTTATTTTTATGACTATGATGCTTTTATACAGTTGCAGAATGTAAAATCAGAAGCTCACGAAATAATTTTTGAAAGAATTACACAAGATATTTTTAATGAGTCATTAGCTAAATGGTGATAAACGAAACTTTTATTTTTAAACTAAAATCGGAAAGTGTTGTAGATTCAGAAAAAACGCTAGAAAGATTAAACTCACTATTAATCCAATATCCATATTTTCACTCATTACACAAATTAAAATGGGAGATTTTGAGTTCAAGAAAAACAATATCTAATAATGATAGAAAAAATTATTCTATTGTAACAAATAACAGAAAACATTTGATTTGGAGTTATAATATTACCAATACAAACAAAAAAGAAAGCATAACTAATTTTGACAAAAAAGAAAGAAAACAGTTCATTAATTGGTTAAATTCGATTGAGCATAATGAAAATGAATCTTCATCAGCTTTTGAAAGCTCAGAAAAGAAAATTACTTCTTTGAAAAACTTAAATAATTTTGAAAATAGCAAAGGAAAACAAGATGATACTTTAAATAATCAATTTTTTGATGGTAAAATATTAATGACAGAAACTTTGGCAAAGCTATATTCAAAACAAGGTAATATTCAAAAAGCAGTAGAAGCATATAAAATCCTTTCTTTGAAATATCCAAAAAAAAGTATTTATTTTGCAAACCAAATAAATAAAATAAGAGACATTACATGAGCACATTTTCGTTTTTTTTGATTTTAAGTGTAATAGTTTGTTTTTTACTGATGTTAGTAATAATGGTACAAAACCCAAAAGGTGGTGGCCTTGCTTCATCTTTCGGAGGAAGTTCACAGCAACTAGGTGGTGTTCAAAAAACAACAAATTTTTTAGATAAAAGCACGTGGTTTTTAGCTGGTATTTTGCTTGTTTTAATACTTTTGACTAATTCTTTGATTAATTTCCCAAATGCAAGCGATCAATCATCTCTTTTAGATAACAATATTATTAATGAAGAAATCACTGAATCTTTTATTGATGAAGTTCCCGAGAATCAAGAAAATATAAATAATTGATGACCCTGTGTCATGATGTCATGAAAAATTTTTTAAATAATTTATTTTTAAAATTGGCACAATTAATGAAATACTAAATTAAAACTAATTAAAATGAGTAATTTAAATTTGAAACCACTAGCAGACAGAGTTGTTGTTGAGCCATTGGAAGCTGAAACAAAAACAGCTTCAGGAATAATAATTCCAGATACTGCAAAAGAAAAACCACAAAGAGGTGTAGTAATGTCAGCAGGACCAGGTACAAAGGATAGTCCTATAACGGTTAAAGTTGGCGACACCGTTTTATACGGCAAGTATTCTGGAACAGAACTAAAGCTGGATGGTAAAGATTATTTAATTATGAGAGAAAACGATATAATGGCAATTATTACTTAAAAATAAAATTATGGCAAAAAAAATTCAATTTGATGTAGAAGCACGCGAAGGATTAAAGCGTGGTGTAGATGCACTTGCTAATGCGGTTAAAGTTACTTTAGGTCCTAAAGGAAGAAACGTTATTATTGGTAAATCATTTGGTGGTCCTCAAGTCACTAAAGATGGTGTTAGCGTTGCTAAAGAAGTTGAGTTAGAAGATCCATTAGAAAATATGGGTGCACAAATGGTAAAGGAAGTAGCTTCAAAGACAAATGATTTAGCAGGAGACGGTACAACAACTGCGACAATTTTAGCCCAGGCAATTGTAAAAGAAGGACTAAAAAACGTTGCTGCTGGTGCTAACCCAATGGACCTTAAAAGAGGTATTGACAAAGCAGTTAATTCCATAGTAAATAATTTAGATAAACAATCGGTTGAAGTTGGAAATTCCTCTGAAAAAATTAAACAAGTTGCAGCAATATCTGCAAATAATGACGATGCAATTGGGGAACTAATAACTGCAGCATTTGAAAAGGTTGGCAAAGAAGGAGTTATTACTGTTGAGGAAGCAAAAGGAACAGATACTACTGTCGATATTGTTGAAGGAATGCAATTTGACCGTGGGTACATATCTCCATACTTTGTTACTAACTCTGATAAAATGGAAGCTGACTTAGAAACACCTTACATTTTGTTGTATGACAAAAAAATATCTGCAATGAAAGATCTTCTTCCTGTCCTAGAGCCTGTTGCTCAAAGTGGTAAACCACTATTAGTTATTGCTGAAGATGTTGATGGTGAAGCATTAGCTACATTAGTTGTCAACAAATTAAGAGGTTCAGTAAAAATTGCTGCAGTAAAAGCACCTGGATTTGGAGATAGACGCAAAGCTATGCTTGAAGATATAGCAATTTTAACTGGAGGAACAGTAATTTCAGAAGAGAGAGGTTTTAGTCTTGAAAATACTACAATTGACATGCTAGGCTCAGCTGAAAAAGTAACCATTGACAAAGACAATACCACTGTAGTTAATGGTTCTGGTGATGTGGAAAATATTAAAGCTAGGGTAAACCAAATCAAAGCACAAATTGAAACAACCACTTCTGACTATGATAAAGAAAAATTACAAGAAAGGCTCGCAAAACTCTCTGGTGGAGTTGCAGTATTATATGTTGGAGCTGCATCTGAAGTAGAAATGAAAGAAAAAAAGGATAGAGTTGACGATGCACTTCACGCTACAAGAGCAGCAGTTGAGGAGGGTATTGTTTCAGGTGGTGGAGTTGCCCTTCTTCAGGCATTACCTAGCTTGAAAAAAATAAAAAGTGAAAATTCTGATGAAAAAACTGGAATAGAAATTGTTTCACGTGCTATCGAATCACCACTAAGAATTATTGTAGGTAATTCTGGAGGCGAAGGCTCAGTGGTTGTGGAAAAAGTAATTAATGGAGCTGAAAATTTCGGTTACGATGCCAAAACTGATTCATATGGTGATATGCAGAAAAAAGGAATTATTGATCCAAAGAAAGTTACTC
The DNA here is from genome assembly GCA_002862715.1 of Flavobacteriaceae bacterium. Classification (GTDB taxonomy): domain Bacteria; phylum Bacteroidota; class Bacteroidia; order Flavobacteriales; family Flavobacteriaceae. Next base: position 7,959 of record PKDV01000080.1, read on the forward strand.
GTATTGCACTAGAAAATGCTGCGTCGGTTGCTGCTATGATACTAACTACTGAATGCGCTCTTGTTGATATCAAAGAGGACAATCCTCCTGCAATGCCTCCAATGGGTGGTGGTGGCATGCCAGGAATGATGTAAATTGGAATTAAACTTGCTCCGAATCGGAGCAGTTTTTTTATGTATGATATTTTACTAAAAGAGATAAAATTATATTTAGAAACTTCGTCATCTTTTGAAGAATCTCTAAAATGGATTTGTAATCTTCTAAAAAAAAGAGTAGAAAAATACCATTGGGTCGGATATTATATGAACGACGAGAAAAACAAAAGATTGGTTTTGAAATGTTTTTCTGGAAAGCCAACAAGTCATAAAATTATTCCATATGGAAAAGGAGTTTGTGGTCAAGTTGCAAATAAAAAGAAAACAATAATAGTCGACGATGTTGAAAGTGAGGAAAACTATATTTCGTGTAATATTGATGTTAAATCAGAAATTGTAGTTCCCCTATTTTTGAATAATATTATTATGGGGCAAATTGATATTGATTCAAATTTTCCATCAGCCTTTAATTCACACGACGAATTATTTTTAATTGAAATAAATTCTCTTGTCTCTAAATTATTAGAGGAAAATTTTTGATAATTCCTAACAAAATTTATTAATTTGGAATTTTAATAAATTATTAATGCTTGAAATAATTAAAGCCAAGACTGCTTTAATCTCTGTTTATAATAAAGATAGATTGAAACCCATAGTAGAAAAACTAACAGACTTGGGTATAAATATAATATCAACTGGTGGCACTGCTTTGTACATAAAAAAATTGGGGATCGATGTTATGAATGTTGAAGACTTAACATCATATCCATCTATTCTTGGTGGACGAGTAAAAACTCTTCACCCAAAAATTTTCGGAGGCATTTTAAATCGAAAAAATAACCGAGACGATGAGGATGAAATTTTAAAATATCAAATTCCTAAGATTAATATAGTAATTGTAGATTTATATCCTTTCCAGGAGACAGTAGATAGTGGGGCTTCAATTAATGATATAATTGAAAAAATTGATATCGGAGGTATTGCCTTAATAAGGGCAGCAGCAAAAAATTATGAAAGTGTTGTTTGTGTGTCGAATAGTAATATGTATACAACATTTTTAAATTTACTTTCAAAAAATAAAGGAAAATTTAATATTGAGGAAAGAAAAAGATTCGCTGCAAAAGCTTTTGAAATATCTTCTTCGTATGATTTTCTTATTAACTCATATCTCAGTAATAAAAATTCTTTAAAAATTTATTCAAATCAAGAATTAAAATTAAGATATGGAGAAAATCCACATCAAGCAGGATTCTTTTATGGAAACTTTGATTCAATTTTTAAAAAACACAGTGGTAAGGATTTATCTTATAATAATTTTTTGGACATTGACTCGGCTATAAATCTCATAAAAGATTTTGAAAATGAACCTCCAACCTTTGCTATTTTAAAGCATAATAATACATGTGGTATTGCTACAAGAAATCAAATTGAAGATGCATACGAAGCTGCATTGTCTTCAGATCCAATTTCTGCTTTTGGTGGAATTTTAGTTTCCAATACAGCTATAAACGAAAAAACTGCAAAACTTATTAATAATTTATTTTGTGAAGTGGTAATTGCAAAAAAATATGAAAAGGAGTCATTAAAAATTTTATCAAAAAAGAAAAAAAGAATTATTCTAGAATTAAAAAAAATAGATAAACCAAAAAAAATTGTTAGAACTTGCCTAAATGGTTTCTTAGTGCAAGAACAGGATAATATAATAGATAATGAAAATCATTTGAAGTTTGTTACTAAAAAATTACCTTCTAAAAATGAAATTCAGGATTTAATATTTGCCTCAAAAATTGCTAAACACACTAAATCAAATACCATTGTTTTAGCTAAGAATAAACATCTACTATCATCTGGTACTGGACAGACATCAAGAGTAGATGCACTAAAACAAGCTATTATAAAAGCTAAAGATTTTGGTTTTAACCTCAAAAATGCTGTTATGGCTAGTGATGCTTTTTTCCCTTTTCCAGATTGTGTGGAAATAGCTGAAAAAGCTGGAATTGTTTCAATTATTCAACCTGGTGGTTCAATAAAAGATGAATTAAGTATTAATTTTTGTAATAAAAAAAATATCTCAATGGTTTTTACAGGCCACAGACATTTCAAACATTAATTCGTATTATTACTAATAATTTAAAAATGGCATTTTTTGATTTTTTAACGGAAGAAGTTGCAATTGACTTAGGAACTGCAAACACACTAATTATTCATAATGATAAAGTTGTTGTTGATAGTCCCTCAATTGTTGCTTTAGATAGAAAAACTGGAAAGATTATTGCTGTTGGCCAAGAGGCAAATTTAATGCAAGGTAAAACACATGAAAATATTAAAACAGTTAGGCCTCTGAAGGACGGTGTGATTGCTGATTTTGATGCATCAGAACAAATGATTAGTATGTTTATAAAAAATATCCCTTCTTTGAAGAGACGTTTTTTCACACCTTCATTACGAATGGTTATTTGCATTCCTTCAGGTATTACTGAAGTTGAGATGAGAGCTGTAAAAGAATCCGCCGAGAGAGTAAATGGGAAGGAAGTTTATTTAATTCACGAGCCAATGGCTGCAGCTATTGGTATTGGGGTTGATATAATGCAACCCAAAGGGAATATGATTGTTGACATTGGTGGTGGAACAACTGAAATTGCAGTTATTGCATTATCAGGAATTGTATGCGATAAGTCTGTAAAAATTGCAGGTGATGTTTTCACGAACGACATTATATATTACATGAGAACTCAACACAATCTTTTTATTGGTGAAAGAACAGCTGAAAGAGTAAAAATTACAGTTGGTTCAGCTAGCGAAGAATTAGATAATCCTCCTGATGATATGTCAGTACAAGGCCGCGATCTTCTATCAGGAAAACCTAAAGAAATATTAATTTCCTATAGAGAAATTCAAAAAGCTCTTGACAAATCAATCATTAGAATTGAAGATTCGGTGATGGAAACCCTTTCACAAACACCACCAGAACTTGCTGCTGATATATATAATTCTGGAATATACCTAGCAGGTGGTGGCTCGATGCTAAGAGGCCTGGATAAAAGACTTTCTCAGAAAACTGAACTTCCAATTTTTATAGCCGAAGACCCATTAAGAGCAGTAGTTAGAGGCACAGGAATAGTGCTAAAAAATATCGAGCGATATAAGTCTGTACTAGTAAAGTAATTTAAATGCAAAAGCTACTTAATAGCATTGTAAAAAATGGAACTTTTTTACTATTTATTTTACTTTTTTCAATTGGAATGTATAATATTTCAAGTAACCAGAATTTTCATAATCACGTTTTAATAAGCTATAAAAATCAAGCCTTATCGTCATTTTTAAATTTTAAAAAAAATATTTTCTTTTTTTTTAGATATCAGTCGTTAAATAAAAAATTAGTTGATGAAAATAAATATTTAATTAAAAAATTAATTGAGAAAAAAAATGAAAATTTGAAAAATGATTTTTTTGAATTTGATGTTATTCCCTCTCAAATTATACAAAATAGCATAATTTCTAACTACAACCACATAACTATTAGCTCTGGAAAATCAGATGGCATAAAAAATGAAATGGGAATCATAACATCAAATGGTGTAATTGGAGTCGTTTATGATGTAGGTAAAAATACCAGTGGCGTAATTTCATTACTAAATAAATCATTCAAACTAAATGTTAAAATCAAAAAAAGTAACCATTTTGGAAGTTTATCATGGGATGGAGGAAAACATGATTTACTAAAACTTTATGATGTACCCAAATCAGCTAATATTAAAATTGGCGATACAATTGAAACTGGTGGAATGTCAGAAATTTTTCCAAAAGGAATTGAAATTGGTATTATCAATCAAATTAAGGAAACAGATGATAACAACTATTATGTTTTAGATGTTTCTCTTTTTGAAGATTTGGCCAACATTAATTATGTTTATGTGATTGATTTTCCAAATAAAAATTTGGACTAATTTTTTTTAAATGAGTAAAAATTTGAGTAGAGTTTTGGTTTGGTTTTTTCCTCTTCTATTTATTCAAATTTTTGTTTTAGATCCATATTTACTTGGTTTAAAATATGTCCCATTTATATATATTCTTTTATTTATTTATATTCCAAATAACTATCCTAAGTGGTTAGTATTAATAATTGGTTTTTTTACTGGTTTTTTAATTGATTTTTCAAATTATTATGGAGGTATTCATGCTATCTGTTGTTTAATTATCTGTTTCTTAAGGCCTAACATTTTAAAAATTATTTTTGGAGATGTTTTAAATACAAATGATATTAAAATTGAAAAGGAATCTTTTTTTAACAAGCTAAAATATTTATCATTAGTTGTTTTAATTCATCACTTATTTATTTATTTATTTATAGTATTTGATTTAAAGAAATCAATGTTGATACTAGAATCATTTTTTATAAACTCTCTAATTACTATATTAATTTGTTCATTAATAATTATACTAACAAATAAAAAGTAATATGAGAAAATCTTTTTTACCAGTTCTGGTTTATTTAGTAGGATTTATCATATTGATTCGTCTAATTAATCTTCAAATTTTTTCAAAAAAATATGACAAGCTTTCCATAAAAAACTCAGTACTTAAGCAAAATATTTATCCTGAGAGAGGTTTTATTTTCGATAGAAATGGAAAATTGTTAGTATCGAACCAGCCTATGTACGACTTGATGGTTATACCAAATTCACTGAAATCTTTTGATACAACTGAACTATCAAACCTTACTGGAATGGAAATGGAAAAAATTTACGAAAATTTAATCCGAGCTAAAAAATACTCAATTAGAGCTCCCTCGGTATTAATTAACCAAATACCAAAAAATAAATATGCAGGGTTACAAGAAAAAATGTGGAAATTCCCAGGAATGTATATTCAAAGAAGGTCTGCAAGATACTACGAAACCAATATTGCTTCTAATATTTTAGGATATATAAGCGAGGTGAATAACAGTGATATTAAAAATGATTCTTATTATGAAAAAGGAGAGTTGATTGGGAGACAAGGAGTTGAAAAAACATATGAAAAAATTCTTAGAGGTAAAAAAGGAGTAAAGTATCTACAAAGAGACAAATTTAGTAGAATTATTGGCCCTTACAAAAATGGAGAATTAGACACATTACCTGTTAAATCTAATAATGTTACAATTTCTGTGGATATGGAGCTTCAAGAATACGGGTCTATGTTATTAAAAAACAAAAGAGGTGGTGTTTTAGCAATTGAACCAGAATCTGGTGAAATTTTGTTAAGCATTAGTTCCCCTGCATACAATCCAAATTTATTGGTTGGAAGACAACGTTCAGAAAATTTTAAATCTCTAAAAGCAGATACCTTAAATAATATTCTCTTTGATAGATCTCTACAAGGACAATATGCTCCTGGTTCCCCATTCAAAGTTTTGAATGCATTGATTGGATTAGAAGAAGGTGTAATTTCAGAAAATGACAAATTTTTATGCAACAAAGGACATTTCTATGGAAACAATCAGTTTATGGAATGTAGATGTCCTGTGGGTAGTATGAATAATTTAAATTCTGCAATTCACAAGTCTTGCAACACCTACTTTTCAAATATTTACCAAAAAATAATTAATAATAGTAATGATGCAACATATGGCACAAATAGATGGAGTTCTCACCTAAAAAGCTTTGGACTTGGAAATTATTTAGGATATGATCATCCAGTTGGACAACCTGGGTTTATTCCAGATGGAAATTTTTATAATCTGTGGTATCCAAATCAGAAATGGAGTGGTTCAACAATAGTATCAAATTCGATTGGTCAGGGAGAGGTACTTGTTACTCCAATTCAATTAGCAAATATAGCTGCTATTATAGGAAATAAAGGATATTATTATAAACCTCATTTTATTAAAGCTATAGATAATTATGATATTGATTTAAAGTTTAGCACAAAAAATTTTACTACCATATCTTCTAAAAATTTTATTCCAATAATACAGGGAATGAAAGACGCTGTAAAAAAAGGAACTGCTAGAATTGCATCCATCCCTGGAATTGATGTCTGTGGCAAGACTGGAACTATCGAAAATTTTACAAAAATTAATGGTGTTAAGACACAACTTACTGACCACTCAATGTTTATTGCATTTGCTCCATGCGAAAAACCAAAGATAGCCATAGCAGTAATAGTTGAAAATGGATATTGGGGAGGAAGATGGGCCGCACCCATAGCTAGTCTAATAATAGAGAAATATCTAAATAAAAAAATTAAGAGAAGCTGGCTTGAGAAAAGAATGGTGGAAGGAAGTTTACAGAACGAATACATGAAAGTAGTAAGTAATAAACCATTTACAATTAATGAATAAGCTTACTAGATTTGACTGGAATAGTTTAACTGTTTATTTGTTGTTGTGTACAATTGGGTTAATCAATATTTACTCCATTGGTTACGATATTGACTCTAATACGATGTCGTATTTTAATTTTAATAAACAATTATTTGCCTTCGCAATTTCTATACTTTTAATTACTGTTATTCAATTTTTAGACACTAAAATATTAGAACGTTATGCTAGTATTTTTTATTTATTTGGAATTTTTACATTAATAACTGTTGCAGTATTTGGAACAGAAGTTTCTGGCTCGAAATCATGGTTTAGATTAGGATCATTCAATATTCAACCATCTGAGTTTATGAAAATTTTTGTTACAATAGCAATAGCAAAAATTCTCTGTGATATTAATACCAAAATTAGGAGATTTAAAGACCTTTTTTTTTGTTTTATAATTCTTCTTGCTCCAGTTATATTAATAATGTTTCAACCTGATGCTGGTTCTGCAATTATTTTTCTTTTTCTAATTATTGTTTTTCATTCAGAGGGAATGCCATCTTTTGTATTGTTATCAATAGTAATTTCAATTTTAATTTTTTTGTTAATAATTATTTTCGGAGAAATTATAACTGTAGCAACAATAATATTTATTTCAATTATTTCTATAATAATTCAACAAAAAAAAGAAGTAAAAAATATTTTAAATAGTTTGTTTTTAGCTATCGTCTCAATCCTTTATAGCCTCAGTGTAAATTTTATTTTTAATAACGTTTTTGAACAAAGACACAGAGACAGATTCAATATCTTATTGGGAAAAGAAATTGATAGTCAAGGATTAGGCTATAATATCAATCAATCACAAATAGCTATAGGTTCGGGAAGATTTTCTGGAAAGGGATTTATGCAAGGCACACAAACAAAAGGAGGTTTTGTGCCCGAACAACAAACAGATTATATTTTTACAACAATTGGAGAAGAATGGGGTTTTATTGGTTCATCACTTGTACTAATATTATTTGTTTTTTTAATTCAAAGAATTATAAAAACCGCATACAAACAAAAAAACTCATTTAATAGAGTGTTTTGCCTTGGCTTTGCTTGTATTCTATTTGCGCATATTTTTATAAACCTTGGTATGGTTGTAGGTCTTGTTCCTACAATCGGTATACCACTCCCATTTATAAGCTATGGGGGGTCCAGCTTAATTGCGTTCAGTATTTTTCTTGGTATTTTTTTAAGAATGGAATTTGAAAGAACTAATTAAAAGAAATTAATTTATTTTCTCCAATAAAATTTAATTTTAATTCCTCAAGTATATTAATAGCCTCATTCAAATAAATATCTTTTTTTAAGCTATTTTTCCATCTATTTCTTTTTGAAGCTAAAACTGTATCATTCTTTATCTTAATTTTTTCGTAAGGCAAAGAAGATATCACCAAAGTATTAATATAATCATCAATTTCTTCAAACTTTTTTATTGAACTATTATCATAATCAGAATTAATAGAAAATTGATTTAGATTCAATGAAAAGTCGAATTTATTTTGCTGAGCATTAATCCATTTTGCATTTTCGTCAACCAACTCAAAAATTTTGTTTTCAGAAACCCTATTCCTACTTTTTTGAATAACTTCAGCATAATTTTCATAACCACTCCACTTATTATGTTTAGTTGGATTGATTTGATCCCATATCAAAGGATTTTCTTCATCCTTCTCACCAACATCAATGTACTTGTACATATCAGGTGCCACTACATCGCTTTTGACTCCTTCTAATTGTGTGGATTTTCCTGTAATTCTATAATATTTTTCTCTAGTAAATTTTAAAGCCCCCAGTTGTCCATATGTGCTGTTAGATATTACTCTATCAAAATCAATAATATTTTGTACCGAGCCTTTTCCATAAGTTTGATTACTTCCCAAAATAACTGCTCTTTCATAATCTTGCATTGCTGCAGCAAGTATTTCTGAGGAAGAAGCTGATAATTCATTTACTAAAATTACTAGCGAACCATCCCACAATGATTTACCATCATTATCTGAATATACTACCTCTTTATTGGATGTGGTTTTTACTTGTACAATTGGACCACTGTCAATAAATAATCCTGCCATATCTATAACAGTCTCAAGCCCTCCACCCCCATTATTTCTCAAATCAATTACTAAGCCCGAAATTCCAATTTCTTTAAATCTAATTATTTCTTTTTGCATATCATTTGATGCATTTCTTCCATTTTTATTTTTTAAATCAAAATAAAATCTTGGGAGGTTAATCAATCCATATTTTTTACCGGACTTGCTTACTAAAGCAGATTTCAAATATGATTCTTCAAGTTGAACCGTGTCTCTTGTTATCTCAATTTCCTTAATCGAACCGTCTACTTTCTTTATTGTTAAATAAACTTTTGTACCTGCATCTCCTTTTATCAAATTAATAGCATCATCTAAACGCATTGATTGAACATCAACAGCTGGTCCTGTCTCTTGTCTTACTAAAATTATTTGATCGCCAACAACTAATGAGTTTTTTTTCCAAATCGGTCCGCCAGGGATTATATCGACTATTTTTATTGCCTCATTTCTTTTGCTAAGTCTAGCGCCTATCCCTTCATACTTTCCTGACATATCAGTATCGAATTGTTCTTTATCATCAGGAGCAAAATATAAAGAATGAGGGTCAAATTGAGAAATGAATGAATTTAAATAACTTGTAAACCAATCCTCTTTACGTAAATCTTCCAAAAACGAAAAATAATTATCTAAATTATCAAGGGTTGTTTTCCGGGCATCCTTTTCCAAGGACTCAAAAGATTCCATTATATAATTTGAATCTTTTTCAAATTTTTTCTTTTCAATTTCTAATTTGTTATGAACAATATTTAATATTAAAAATTTTAATTGTTTCCTCCATTTTTCTTTTCTATTAAAATTTGTTGTCGGAAATTCCTGATTTTTATAATCTACATTGATATTTTCATCGATTGTAAAATCGAAAGGAGATTCTAAAAGTTCAGTATAAATATCTTTTACTTCTTCACGTCTTATCAGATATTTTTCATAAACCAAATCAAAAAAAGTTGTTTCTAAGTTCACAAATTGTTCATCTAGTGAATATTTGTATCGATTAAAACTTATTATGTCTTTTCTCAAAAAATAACGTTTTTGACCGTCAATATTTTCAATAAATGATTTATGTAGCTCCTGTGACAAATTATTATTTAAGATTTTAGGAGAAAAGTGTCCTCTTTGCATAAAATATGAAACCAGCTCAATTAACAGCTTTTCCTTATTAAAATTTTTTCTAGGATTTTCAAACTCAATAGAATCTATTTTAGCCCAGGATATAACTAAAAGCGGAGTAATTAGAAATAGTAAAAAAAGTTTCTTTCTCATTTTTAATAGCGATTTTAAAAATAATATATTTTCTTTAATTTTTTTTTTGACAGATGATTGTAATTTAATAACAATTATTATTGCTTCAATATGTATTTTTATAATAGTTTTTATGAAGAGACCATTAATATTAGTAACAAACGACGACGGAATTAGTGCTCCAGGGCTTAGAAATTTAATTTCTGTAATGAATGAAATCGGTGAGGTTGTTGTTGTAGCTCCCGATAGTCCCCAATCTGGCATGGGACATGCTATTACTATTAATAATACTTTAAGGTGTACTAAAATAAAGCTTGACAATGGACCTCAAACGGAATACTCATGTTCTGGTACTCCAGCAGATTGTGTAAAATTAGGAGTGCATGAAATTTTAAAAATTAAACCTGACTTATGTGTTTCTGGAATTAATCATGGTTCAAATTCCTCTATTAATGTGATTTATTCCGGTACAATGAGTGCAGCAATTGAAGCTGGAATAGAAGGAATCCCTGCTATTGGTTTTTCATTTTTAGACTATTCCTGGGACGCAGATTTTTCACAAATTAGACCATTTATAAAAAAAATTGCTTTATCTGCAATTAAAAATGGAATGTCCAAAGGGGTAGTTTTAAATGTTAATCTTCCAAATCTAAATTTTGAAAATATAAAAGGAATTAAAATTTGTAGACAAGCTCACGCATACTGGATTGAAGAATTTGATAAAAGAAATGATCCTACAGGAAAGGAGTATTATTGGCTAACTGGAAAATTCGTTAACAAAGACGTTAAAAGCAAAAATACGGACGAATGGGCTCTTAAAAATGGATATGTAAGTATTGTCCCAGTCCATTTTGATATGACTGCTCATAACTACATAAATGAATTAGAAAAATGGAAATTTTAGACAACCTTCTTTTTTCAAGAGTTATGTTTTTAGTTGGTGGAATGTTAATTTTCACAGCAATTGGAGCTAGGATTAACAAGGCATATGAAACCAGTTTTGAACTTACAGCAACCTTTTTTGCTGTTGTATTATTATTAATCTTAAGCTTTTCATATAAAGATGACTATCCAACTAACTTAATCATATTGGCTATGTTTTCATTTTCTATGGGTTGGAATATTGGTCCTGCGATTTCAAGACTAGGTTATATGTTCAAATTTAAAAAATATTTAAAGGAGATTGGTGTTGCTAGGAAAGTTACAAAAGAAAAAATTGAAGGATTATTTGGGCGATCTTTTTATGGTAGTAGTAAAAAAATAGTGTTTTTTTATAAAAATACTCCAAAAGAATTTCTAAGTGAAGATCAAATAGATAAAATAGAAGATGAATTTGAACAAAAGATTGTAAAACTTGACCCCTACAACAGGGAGTGGCAAAATGTTATATTTAACACGATGTTCTGTACATGTCTTGCTGTGCTATCCTCGGCACTTCTTGTTTATTTTTCAAGTATAGACTTTGGATTTTTAGGATCTATTCTTTTTCTATCTCTTATTATATTTATAGCTGTTTACACGCTTAATCATTTTATATTTAAATCAAGTACAAGACGAACAATGCTGTCCTATGTGGGTGCTGTAATTTTTTGTTTTTACTTAGTTTATGACTTTTCTGTGCTTGAAAAAGCGATGGCCAGTGGGGATAATTCTTGGGGAAAAGCTGTTGTGATTGCAGTTAATATTTATCTTGACATAATTAATTTAATGTTAGATTTACTTCAAGCTTTAGGTGATTAAATTTAGATTGTGAAATATTACATCATTTCTGGAGAAGCTTCAGGAGATTTACATGGTGCTACACTTGTGAAACATCTTAAATCATATGATAAAAATACAAATGTAAGAGCATGGGGTGGTGAACTATTGAAAAATCAAGGTGCTAAAATCGTTAAACATTACAAGGATTTAGCATTTATGGGTTTTTTTGAAGTAGTTAAAAATATTTTTACAATTATTAAAAATTTAAACTTTTGTAAAAAAGATATTGAGGAATATAACCCTGACGTACTA
>PKDV01000044.1 GCA_002862715.1 Flavobacteriaceae bacterium
AAGCAGTGTTGACTGGAAGTATTATAAAAATACTAATGAAGCTCTAAAAGATTATGCGCTTGAAGGATACATATTATGTGTGGTTGAACAAGTACATCATTCCATCAATCTTGATAGTTTTATTGTAGAAGCAAACAAAAAATATGCATTAATTCTTGGAAATGAATTGAATGGAGTTCATAACGACGTGATAAGTAAATCGGATGTATCTCTTGAAATTCCACAAATTGGGACGAAACACTCTTTTAACGTAGCTTCATCCTCAGCTATTGCAATGTGGCATTTTTTTTGTCAATTGAGTCCAAACAAAGGTTAATCCTATTAATTAGTTTAGTAAAATCTTCATCATTTAAAACAAAGTCTAAATCTTGAATATCAACATTAATAAAAAGATTTTTATTATTGACAGAGCTGAAATATTGGTCATATCCTTGTGAAAGTTTATTTAAATATTTTAATGAAATATTCTGCTCATAGCTTCTGCCCCTTTTTTTTATGTTTTCAAGAGCTCTGTTTGGAGATTGTTTTAAATAGATGCAAATGTTTGGTTGGTTTATTGTTTTATACAATACATTATAAAAATTCTTAAAAAGTTTAAATTCATCTTTTTCTAATGTGATTCTTGAAAAAATTAATGATTTTATTATGTGATAATCAGAGACAATTCCACTTTTAAAAAAATTAAGCTGCTCAGATTCTTCAACAATTTGTTTAAACCTATCTGCTAAAAAAGAAAGTTCCAAGGGAAAAGCATATCGCTTTGGCTTCATGTAAAACTTTGGTAAAAAAGGATTGTCCGCAAATCTCTCATTGATTAATTTATAATTCAAAATATCTGATAATTTATTAGCCATTGTGGTTTTACCACATCCAATAATACCCTCAAATGAAATGTAAGAAAAGCTTGATAATATATTTAATTGTGGATGTAATAATTTCATTTTTGAGATTGAAATTTTTGTTTTTGGATTAAAATCATTTAAAAGCTGACTCACAGTCTTTTTTTTCGCAGGATGTATCTTACTAGTTGCAATTTGATTTAATGGACAAAGCACGAACTCTCTTTTATGCATGGAACTGTGAGGAATCTTGAGATTTTTGGTGTCAATAATCAAGTCATCATAAAACAAAATATCTAAGTCTATAGTTCTGTTTCTGTATTTATTATCATTTGTTCTAACTCTACCAAATTTTGTTTCAATAAGTAATATGTTTTTAAGTAATTTTTCTGGTGATAGAGATGTTTCTATTGAAAAACAAGCGTTAAGAAATTTCTTTCCTTTAAATCCAACTGAGTTAGACTCATAAATTGAAGAAATCTTTAAAACTTTTCCTAATTTTTCATTTGACAAATTGATACCTCTTTGAATATTATCAAATCTATTACCTAAATTACTGCCAATTGATATATAAACTAATGACACTTTGCAAAAATGAAAAAAAAGATTTATTAATTGTTATATTTGACTTCTTAAATTTTTTTGTATGGATTTTTTTAAAAACCTCATAAGTTCCGCGCTGGGGACTTTCATTGCAATTGGCTTATTTTTTGTATTCATGTTTGTTTTTTTTGCTGGTTCAATAGCTCTTTTAGAACAAGAAGACTTTGAAGTAGAAATTGATGAAAAAACTGTTCTAGTTTTAGACACAAGTAAACCTATTTTTGACAGAGAGCCTCAAGATTTTTCTTTTTTTGATGCTTTAGAAATTGAATCTGCAGGATTTGGTCTAAATACAATATTACCCGCGCTTGAAATGGCATCTAGTGATGACAAAATCATCGGTATCAGTATCAAAAATATGAGTGCTGCGGGAGGGACCTCTAATTTGATAGCATTAAGAAATGGATTAAAAAAATTTAAAGAAAGTGGTAAGTTTATTAAGGCTTACTCTGACGGTTATACTCAAGCCGACTATTTCATAGCTTCAATTGCAGATTCAATTTTTGTACATCCTGAGGGATTAGTAGATTTTAGAGGTTTAAGTGCGGAAGTTATGTATTATAAAAGCGCTCAAGAAAAGTCAGGAGTTACTATGGAAGTAATTAGGCAAGGCAAATACAAAAGTGCTGTAGAGCCATATCTATTTGATAAAATGAGTAATGAGAATAGAATACAAATTAAAACTATTTTAAGTGATGTTTGGTCTGAGATGGTTGATGATATTGCAGACAGTAGAGGTATTGACGTTAAAAAACTTAATGTTTTAGCTGATAATTTAGCAGGAAAAAATGCAAATAGTGCCTTAAAACATTCTCTAGTTGATGGTATTGTTACACAAAGAAACTACGATGAAAAAATTAAGGAAATTGATGAAGATGTAGAATTTATAAGCCTCGCTTCATATTTAAATGTTCCCAATAGTAAAAAAATTAAATCATCAAACAGAATTGCAGTAGTATATGCTGAAGGTCCAATTATTTACGGAGAAGGAAGTACTGAAGTTATTGGTAGCGGAAAGTTAGTTAGAACTTTGAAAAGTATTGGAAAGAAAGATAACATTAAAGCTGTAGTTATAAGAGTAAACTCACCAGGCGGCAGCGCATTTGCATCAGAACTTATATGGGAAGAAATTGAAGAATTAAAAAAGAATAAAACTGTAGTTGTTTCTATGGGTAATGTGGCTGCATCAGGAGGATATTATATTTCTGCAGGTGCTGATGAAATTGTTGCTATGCCAACAACTATTACCGGCTCTATTGGAGTTCTTGGAACATTACCAAATTTTAATAAAATAGCAACCAGATGGGGAGTCAATGCTGAACAAGTAATGACAAATAAACAATCTATGGGGTATTCTCCATTTGAACCTGTCTCAAATGATTTTAGGAATGAAGTAAAATCGTCGATTAAACAAATTTATGACACATTTTTAAAAAGAGTTTCTAATGGTCGTAGTATGAGTATAGAAGAAGTTCACGAAATTGCTCAAGGTAGAGTATGGTCTGGAAAAAAAGCGAAAGAAATTGGTTTGATTGATCATCTTGGTGGTATGGATGTTGCTCTAGAGAGAGCTTCTAAACTTGCAGATATTGAAGACTACAAAATTTCAGTCTATCCCAAATATATTGAAGATTTAGAAACTATTTATGAAGAGTTGTTCAGTGGGCCTTTTGGCAAAATTAAAAATAAACTGCCAAGCGAAATTGTAATGATTTTTGACTCTGAAAAAAGTCTACTCACAAAAAAGGAAATTATTCAAGCAAGAATACCGTATACTTTGAACATTAGATAAATGCAGAAAAAAAAATCTGCAGAGAAATTATATTTATATCTAGGTGCTTTATTCATCACATCATTAGTAGTATCAAATTTAATTTTTCAAAAATTTATTTTTATTGATTTTTTTGGTATTGAAATTTTTGGAAAGAAATTATTTGAACTTTCAGTTGGAATTTTACCATATCCAATAACTTTTTTGGTGACTGACATTATCTCAGAAATATATGGAAGAAAAAGAGCTAATCAAATTGTAATAGCTGGTATTTTTGCATCGCTATTTTCAATAATTATAATTTCTGTTGCTGACATTTTACCCGCAATTGATTATTACAAAAATCCATTAGAAAACTCTCCAATAAGTAATGATACTTTTAATAATGTATTTTCAAAAAGTTTGATTGCGGTTTCATCTTCAATGGCCACTTATTTAATTGCTCAGTTTGTTGATATAAGAATTTATCATTTTTGGAAAAAATTGACAAAAGGAAAAATGCTTTGGTTAAGAAATAATTTTTCAACTTTTTTTTCACAAATTTTAGACACATTCACTATAATCTTTCTACTATGCTATTTTGAGGTAATTGCTTGGGACAAATTCTCTGTATTGTTTATATCTGGTGTTTTGTTTAAAATTATAGTTGCTTTAATAGATACTCCACTTTTATACTTTGGTGTTTATCTTTTTAGAAAAAAGTTTAATTTAAAGATTAATGAAGAACTCAAATTTTGATTAATCTATATTTATATCAACAACAAATCCCTCATGGGACCTTACATTCCAAACAGTATTGTCGTCAAAAATTAAGTACTGTCCTTTAATCCCCAACAACTTTCCAGTAAATTTTTTGTTTTTTTTGAGGTTTAAACTTTTAACTGTTTCGGGGAATCTTTCAACTGGATAACAAATATTAATTACAGGTTTATTTGAAATATATTTTTCGATTTCGCCTGGAACAAGACTTTTACACTTTTCTCTTTCCAATTCTAAATCAATATTAGAACCAATATTTTGGAGCATTTTTCTCCAGTTAGTTTTATCATTGTAATATTTTTTTAATTCGACTTCCGTAATACCAGCAAGATAGCGGTTGGGTACTTCAACAATTGGAATTGCCTGATGTGCGCCTTGATCTATCCATCTTGTATGAGTTTGAACTTTCCTAGTAACACCAACTTTTAAATCACTTGATACTGCAAAATAGACGATATGGGGCTGTAATTGTACTCTTTTTTCAAAATCAATATCTCTATCTTCAATATTAAGGTGTGCTTTACTTAGCTCTGGACGTATAATCCAATCTCCAGCAGAAGGGGATTCAAAAAAACACTTTTGACAAAATCCTTGACGATATATTTTTTCTTTACTGCTACAGCTTAAACAAGAATATGAATCAAAATTTACTGTGATTTTTTTACCAATCAAATCATTCATTTTGATAAATGAGTTAGGAAAAAGAAAGTAATATTTTATTGGATTTTCCCAACTAGTGACCATCTTCTTAATTACTCCATGAAACATAATTTGTATTTTCGAAGAGCAATATACCTAAAATGGCAATACCACTTTTCCATACTGTATTATCTTGGTTTCTTAAAAAAAGAGTTCACGACATAGAGTTATTTATTAAATATCCTCATGAAGTGCAATCAGAACAGTTACTTAATTTAATTAAATACGCGAAAAATACGGATATGGGGAAAAAGTTTGGTTTTGATGATATTAAAACTTACGATGACTTTAGTTCTAGAGTACCTGTAAGGAAATATGAAGAAATTGTATCAATGATTGATGCTTGTAGAAAGGGTAAACAAAATATTTTTTGGCCATCAAATATCAAATGGTTTGCTAAATCAAGTGGCACAACTAACGACAAAAGTAAATTTATACCAATTTCAAATGAATCTTTAGAAAATTGTCATTTTAAAGGTGGAAAAGATATGCTAAGCTTATATTTTTCTAACAATGAAAAATCTTCTCTTTTTCAAGGCAAAGCTCTTCGTTTAGGTGGCAGCAGAGCATTGTATGAAGATAACAATACATATTTTGGTGATTTATCAGCAATTATAATTGATAATCTTCCATTGTGGGCTGAATATGTAAGCGCTCCTAGTCACAAAGTTTCACTTATGGATGAATGGGAAGTAAAATTAGAGGCAATTGTTGAAGAAACTTTAAATGAAGACATAAGAAGTATGGCAGGGGTGCCATCATGGATGATGGTATTACTACAAAAAATTCTTTCAAAAAGTGGAAAATCAAATATTTTAGAAATATGGCCTAATATGGAAGTTTATTTTCATGGCGGTGTAAACTTTATTCCTTATAAAAATCAATACAAAAAACTATTTCCTAACAGCGAAATGAATTATATCGAAATTTATAACGCTTCTGAGGGTTTTTTTGGCGTTCAAGACAGATTAAACTCTGATGACATGCTATTAATGCTTGATTATGGCATATTTTATGAATTTATTCCAATGAGTTGCTATGGAAGACAAAATGAAATCATAATTGGTCTTAATGATGTCAAAATTGGAGAACAATATGCAATTATAATCACCACTAATTCGGGTCTGTGGAGATATCACATTGGAGACACAATAAAGTTTACTTGCTTATCCCCGTATAGAATCAAAATTACGGGAAGAACAAAACATTTCATTAACGTATTTGGTGAGGAAATAGTCATAGAAAATACAGATTCTGCTTTAGAAATTGTTTGTAAAAAATACAAATTAGAAATGATAGATTATACTGCAGCACCCATTTTTATGAATGGAAATGAAAAAGGAGGGCACGAGTGGCTTATAGAATTTAAAAATCCACCAAAAAATATTAAAAATTTTAGTGAGGATTTAGATAAAACTTTACAAAGAATTAATTCCGACTATCAAGCCAAAAGATATAAAAATATGACTCTTAATTGCCTTAAGGTAAATGTTGCAAAAAAAGATTTATTTTACTCTTGGTTGAAGAAAAAAGGAAAGATTGGGGGACAACATAAAGTTCCAAGATTATCAAATAACAGAAATTTAATTGAAGAACTTTTGGATTACGAGGCTGCTTTGAGCTGATTCATCGCAATTCCCTTCAATTTATTTTCACAATAATTACGAGTAATTTTCAATGTCTTAATTGCGGTACCAGGAAGCTCAAACATTGCATCAGTTAATATTGTTTCACACAATGACCTAAGACCCCTGGCACCTAATGAATATATAACTGCTTGATTAACAATATAATCTATTGCATCATTTGAAAAAGTTAAATCTATATTGTCAATTTCAAATAATTGTTGATATTGTTTTATTAGTGAGTTTTTGGGTTGAATCATAATAGATTTAAGAGTAGCTTTATCTAATGTTTTCATAAAAGATAAAACTGGTAATCTACCAACAATTTCGGGGATAAGGCCAAAATCTTTTAAATCTTTAGGTGTAATATTTGATAATATATCTTCATAATTAAAACTAAAGTTTTTAGATGAGGAATTATATCCAACAGACTGCAAGTTTAATCTTTTCGAAATAATTCTTTCAATCCCGTCAAAAGCACCGCCAGCAATAAATAAAATATTTTCAGTATTGATTTCGACAAATTTTTGGTCAGGATGCTTTCTTCCTCCTCGAGGAGGTACATTAACAACTGTGCCTTCAAGTAGTTTGAGTAAAGCTTGTTGAACTCCTTCACCTGAGACATCTCTGGTAATGGATGGGTTATCAGACTTTCTTGTTATTTTATCTATTTCATCTATAAAAACAATGCCTTTTTGAGCTTTATTCAAATCATAATCTGCTGACTGCAATAGTCTTGAAAGAATGCTTTCAACATCCTCACCAACATAGCCCGCTTCAGTTAAAACAGTAGCATCAACAATAGCAATGGGTACTTTCAGCATTTTTGCTATTGTTTTTGCAAGCAATGTTTTGCCAGTACCGGTTGGACCAACTAAAATAATATTGCTTTTCTGAATTTCTAGTTCGTTTTTTTCGTCATAAAATTTTAATCTTTTATAATGATTATAAACAGCTACCGACAATATTTTTTTTGCAATTTCTTGACCAACTACGTAATCATCTAAAAATGATTTGATTTCCTTTGGTTTTTTTAATAGTAAATCCTCAAAATTTTCTAACTCAGTGATTCCTGTTTTTTCATGTTGAATTATTCCTATAGCTTGGTCCACACATTTTTCACAAATATGAGCGTCGATACCAGCTACAAGTATTTGAGTATCTGGTTTTTTTCTACCACAAAATGAACAGTTTAGTTCTTCCAAATTAATTTTTAATAAGAATTTCGTCTATCATACCATAAGCTTTAGCCTCCTTTGCTTTCATCCAATAATCTCTGTCTGAGTCTTTGTAAACCTTATCATATTTTTGTTTGGTGTGTTTTGCAATTATTTCATACAACTCTTTTTTTAGTTTCAAAATTTCCCTGGCAGTAATTTCAATATCTGAAGCTTGGCCTTGAGCCCCACCAAGTGGTTGATGAATCATTACTCGCGAATGAGGTAGACCAGATCTTTTACCATTAGTACCAGAGCAAAGCAATACAGCGGCCATTGATGCAGCTATACCAGTACATATAGTTGCTACATCAGGTGAGATGAACTGCATTGTATCATATATACCTAATCCGGCGTATACACTTCCTCCTGGTGAATTAATATAAATCTGAATATCTTTTGACTTGTCTGTACTTTCTAAAAATAAGAGTTGAGCTTGGATAATATTTGCGACATTATCGTTGATTGCGGTACCCAAAAAAATAATTCTATCCATCATTAGTCTTGAAAAAACATCCATCTGAGCAACATTTAATTGACGTTCTTCAATGATATAAGGAGTTAAACTGCTTACAATATCATCATAATGCATTGAATTTATTCCGTGATGCTTAACAGCAAATTTTTTAAATTCTTTTCCGAAATTCATTTTGAGTTATTTATTATAAATATAATTTAATTTTTTTTTGAAATTTTTATAAAGTTATCATAAGAAATAGACTTGGACTTAAATTTACCCTTTTCATTAAAAATCTCGTAAATTTTTTCATTAAGTATTTGACTGTAAACCCTTTTTACTTCGTCTTGATTATCCATAAGTCTTTTTACAATATTATTTAATTCCTCTTCGGAAATATTTTTTCTTCCATATATCATCATTTGTTTTTCTACATTTTCTCTAAAAAAGGCCCTAATATCATCAGGAGAAATTTTAATTTTATTTTCCTCAATTATTGATGATTCTATTAACTGATATCTTATACCTTTCTCCATTTTCAAGTATTCTAATGCCGCTTCATCCATTGTTATTTTATTTTTGCTGGTCTTATAAAGCCACTTAACCAAAAAATCTTTAGGAAGAGAAAACTTTGTATTATTAATTAGATTTTCGGTCATGTCATTGAAAAATTTTTGCTTTGACTGATTTTTGAAATGATTTTCATAATTATTTTTTAGTTCTTTTTTACAATCCTCAACACTTTTAACTTTTCCACCGAAAACCTTATCAAAAAATTCTTGATTTAAATCACAAGGTATTCTTTGATTATGTTCTTTAACAGATAGTTTAAAGTTGATGGGGGACTTGGGAACTGCTCCAAAAAATCTAAGAAATGCATTATCATTATGAAATAAAGATTTTGATGAAAAATTAAATTCTTTTATAGAATTAATTTTATTTAATTCTTTTTTAACTTTTTTACTTTTTATTTCTTCATAAGAAAATGTAACGTCTTTATTATTTTCATTTCCATCGTATGTAATAGATGCTGAGAATTCACTTGAAGATGAAACTTCATTGCTTGGAACTATTTTTCCGTACTGTTTTTGGAGTTTAATGAGTTCTTGATTTATAAAATTATCATCAGCTAAAATGTTATAACGTGTAATTGGCCTTTTATTAGGAAATTTTAGCTTAATTTTTGGTGAGATCCCGAGCTCAAAGTTAAATATAAAACTATCCGATTTCCAATCAATATTTTCATTATCAAGAGGAATTGGATTGCCTAGAAATTTAATTTTTTCAGTCTCAATATATTTTTGTAATGAAGAGTTTACTAGCTTATTGACTTCGTCACCAATTACAGCAGTTTTATATTTTTTTTCGATAACAGTAATGGGAATATTACCTTTTCTAAAACCAGGTAAAGAAGCTTCTTTTCTATAATTGTTTAATACTTTTTCTACATTTTTTTCTACATCCTTCGCACTTACTTCAATAGTAATGACAGCATGTAACTTACTTTGTTCTCTTCTAGTAATATTCATGATTAATTTGGAGCATGCAAAACTAACCTATTTTTTAAAAATTTTCAAAGTCGCAGGAATTTATTAACTACTTCTCTAAATTGTTTTGGCGCTTCACTATGTGGCCAATGACCTAATCCACTCATATAAACAATTGAGGACTCTGGAAATTTCATTTTTATAATGTTGTGGTCATTTTTTTTTATGTAATCAGATTTTTCCCCAGCAATAAAAATACTCTTACCTAAATAAACTCTATTTTCATCATAAACTCCTAATTCTTCTATTTTTTTTGATAACGTATCTATATTGCATCTCAGTTTCAATTGATTTCTATCATTTCTATAGAGGTTTTTTAATAAAAAATTAACCATATGTTTCTCATCAAGGTATTTAAACAAAATTTCAAACGCATCCTTTCTTGAACTGATTTTAATTGAATTTAAATAATTCAAACCTTTAAAAACATTTGTGTATTTATGACTAATGTCATAATTTTTTGGAGCAATATCAACAACAATTAGACTATCTACTAGTTTGGGATACATACAGGAAAAATACATTGATGTTTTTCCTCCCATGGAGTGACCCAAAATTATTGACTTTTTTATTTTATGGTATTCAAAATAGTACTTTAGGTCTTTAGACATAATCTCGTAGCTATTATGGTGACTATGAAAGCTTTTACCATGATTTCTTTGGTCAATTGCATGTACTTTAAAAAACTGTGAATAATATTTAGCATGTGTTCTCCAATTATCAGACATACCAAACAAACCGTGCAGAACAACTAGATCTGGCCCATGGCCATAAATAAAACTATTTACTAATTTTTTGATAGTTTGGATTTGTAAAGATTAATTACATTTTCAAGTCCCAAGTAAAGAGATTCACAAATTAAAGCATGACCAATTGATACTTCCAATAAGTTTGGAATTCTAGTAGAGAAAAACTCTATATTTTTAAGATTTAAATCATGACCTGCGTTAATACCCAAACCAAAATTTATTGCCTCATTGGCGGTGGAAATATAATTTGATATAGCAATATTTCTATCTAGTTCAAATTTTTTAGAGTAAAATTCTGTATAGAGTTCAATCCTATCAGCACCTGTTTTTGCAGCTGAATAAATAAATTTAATATTTGGATCTAAGAAAATTGAAGTACGAATACTATTCAAACTCAGTTCTGCAATGATTTCTTTTAAAAATGAATAATTTTTTATTGTATCCCATCCACTATTCGAAGTAATGGCATTAGGTTTATCTGGAACCAATGTAACTTGATGTGGTTTTACATTTCTAACTAAATCAATAAACTTTTTATTAGGGTAGCCCTCAATATTGAATTCGGTATTAATAATTGGCTTAAGTTCGTGAACATCATCATATTTAATATGTCGTTCATCTGGTCTTGGATGAACGGTTATCCCATCTGCGCCAAAATCTTGAATATCAGTTGCGAATTGTAAAAGATTTGGAACATTAGCTCCTCTGGAATTACGTAACGTTGCAATTTTGTTAATGTTAACACTTAATTTTGTCATCGATTTCTAAACAATGATAAAAGTCAACTTCATTGTTGAATTTTAATCTAAATTTGTAAAAGTGAAGGTAGCCATTTATAGCATAAATAACGATTTAAAATCAATCAAAATAATTGATAGATTAATAAATTTTTTCAAATCCAAAAACATTACAGTTTTATTAGAGGAAAAACTTTCTGATTTCGTAAGTTCACAAAACAACTCGACGTTTAACTCATACAAGCAATTAGATAAAGATACTGACATATTTATCGCATTGGGAGGAGACGGTACTGTCTTAAGGTCGTTAAATTATGTAAGACAAAATGGAATTCCAATTCTTGGTGTCAATACTGGTCGTCTCGGGTTTTTAGCATCAATTGCTGAAAATGATATTCATAATGCTTTAAATGACATCGTTCAAAAAAAATACTCAATTGAAACAAGACAGTTAATTGAAGTTAAATTGGAGCAATGTAATCAGTCTCTTAATAACTTTGCTTTAGCGCTTAATGAAGTTTCTATCTCAAGAGAAAATACAACATCAATGATAACAATTCATACTAAAATCAATGATGATTATTTAAATGTTTTTTGGGCCGATGGCTTAGTCATCGCGACTCCCACAGGTTCAACAGGATATTCAATGAGTAGTGGAGGACCAATTATTTCACCTTCAAGTAAAAGCTTTGTAATAACACCAATCGCCCCACATAACTTGAATGCAAGGCCGTTGGTTCTCGACGACAATGATGTAATTACAATTCATGTTGAAGGGAGGGCAAAATCTCACAATTTATCTTTGGATACTAGAATTTATTCTTTACCAATGAATACATCAATTACTATAAAAAAAGCAGAAAAACCAGTTTTTTTTGTTAGACCAAACAATTATAACTTTTTTGAGACGCTAAGAAACAAACTTTTTTGGGGTTTCGATAACCGCAACTAACAATATTTTGGAATGTTGTTCGTGTTTATATTGTCTTCTATGTTCCGTATGCGTTTTTTAATTATAGTGTTAATCACAACTATTTCTTGCTTTTCACAAAAGAATGAAA
Source organism: Flavobacteriaceae bacterium (assembly GCA_002862715.1). GTDB lineage: Bacteria > Bacteroidota > Bacteroidia > Flavobacteriales > Flavobacteriaceae. The sequence goes on from PKDV01000044.1 coordinate 12,065, forward strand.
TTGGTTTTCATTTTGGTGGTAACAATTATATTGGTGAAATCGGAAATACTCAGTACATAAATCCAAATAAAATTCAATATGGATTAATTTATAAAAGGAATATTAATGATAGATTGGGATTGCGTGCTCAGTTCACAAAAGGTATATTTATTGGAGATGATTTAAAATCATTATCAGAAGTTAGGAGAAATCGTGGTTATTTTTTTTCTAATTCTTTCAATTCATTAAGTATCGGAATTGATATAAGTTATGTTCCATTCACGATTGGTGAATTTGGTGTTTCATGGACACCGTTCTTATTTGTTGGAATTGAAAGATTTGTTTTTGACAATATTTATTTTCCCCAAAATGAAAATATCGGATATACATTGGGAAAAGATTTTTCCGTAGGTATACCATTTGGAGGAGGAATAAAGTTTAATTTTGAAAAAAATTGGATTATAACAGCTGACATACAACCACGTTTTGTTTTATCCGATAATTTAGATGGTAGTTATCCTGATTTGAGTAAACAGCCATTAGCAGAAAGATTTTCTACAAGTTTGAGCAGTGATTGGTTGGTTTTTGTTGGGATTTCTATAACTTACGTATTTGGAAAAATACCTTGCTGTAAAGATTAAAAATGGATAAAAATTTGAATAATTTAAAAAAATTACCTAAACACATTGCTATTATCATGGATGGTAACGGTAGGTGGGCAAAAAAGAATGGTAAAAAAAGAGTTGCAGGTCACGAAGCTGGTGCCAAAGCAGTAAATAAAGTTGTTGATGCAGTTAGTAAATTGGGTATTAAGCATCTCACACTTTACGCCTTCTCAACTGAAAATTGGGGAAGACCTAAAAATGAAGTAAATACCTTAATGAGTTTACTTGTCAGTAGCCTTAAAAGCGAGATTCATTCGCTACTAGAAAAAAATATAAAATTAACCGCGATTGGATCACTTAAAAAACTACCAAAATTGGTTCAAAACCATTTGTATGATGTCATAAAAAAAACAAGTTTAAACAATGGTACAAATTTGACATTAGCATTAAGTTATGGAGCTCGGGAAGAAATCAATCAAGCAGTAATTCAAATTAGTGAAAAAGTTAAAAATAACTTAATTCTCACTCGAAATATTGACGAAACCATTATTAATGAGCATCTTTACACTAAAAATTTACCAGATGTAGATTTATTAATTCGAACAAGTGGTGAAGTTCGCATAAGTAATTTTTTATTGTGGCAGATTGCTTATGCTGAATTATATTTCACAAATGAGCTCTGGCCTGAGTTTAATGAAGATTCATTAAGCATGGCTCTTGAAAGCTTTAATAAAAGAGAACGAAGATTTGGAAAAACAAGTTAACAGCAATAGCATTTTTTTTAAGCTTTATCTGATTACCCTATTAAGTTGTAGCTATTTACATTGTCAGGATAATTATTTCGACAAAGGAAAATTTTATACAATTGGAGAAATAACAGTTTCTGGTATAAAGAGTTTTAGTCCACAAACAGTAATTTCTTACACTGGTCTTCAAAAAGGCCAAAGAATTCAAATTCCTGGTGAAGAAATAAGCGCGACAATAAATAAATTATGGGGCCTTGAACTATTTAGTGATATTGAATTTTTTATAACTAGAATTGAAGGTGAAACAGCAGATTTAGAGTTATATATTCAAGAACTCCCCACACTTTCATCCTACACAATAAATGGTATAAAAAAAGGAAAACTCGAAACTATTGTAAAAGATATAGACTTGAAAAAAGGAAAAAAATTGAGTAAAAATTTTATATCCACCACTAAAAATTATATTGAAAATAAGTATAAAAAAGATGGTTTTTTAAATGCAAAGGTTACTTTAGACTTAAAAATTGATACAACAGGAATTAATAACCAAAAAATGTTGATTTCGCTGGACAAAGGGGACCGCGTCAAAGTTCGTAGTTTTAGTTTTTCAGGAAATGAAGTATTCAGTGATAAAAAACTTAGAAAAAAATTCAAAAACACAAAAAAAGAACTTCCAGGTAGGTTTTGGAAAAGATCAAAATATATTGAAGCAGATTATAAAGATGACTTAAAGTCACTTGTAGATTTTTATAAGGAAAAAGGCTATAGAGACGCTAGAATTATTACAGATTCTTTGATTATTGATTTTGATAAAATTGATATTAAAATTTCTTTGATTGAAGGAAAAAAATATTTTTTTGGTGATATCAAGTTTATTGGAAATTCCGTTTACTCTGATCAACAATTGTCAAGAGTTCTTGGGTTGAAAGAAGGAGACACTTATAATGGAGTTCTTTTAAGAAAAAGAATTGCAGATCAAACAAAACCTGATGGTGAAGACTTGACTAATCTGTACCAAAATAATGGATATTTATTTTCATCAATTAATCCAGTGGAAGTAAGCGCAATTAATGATACAATTGATTTTGAAATTAGAATCAACGAAGGGAAACCAGCATATTTTAATAGAATATCAGTTGTAGGAAATGATAGGACAAACGATCATGTAATTTACAGAGAGATTAGGACTAGACCTGGAGAAATATATAGCAAAGATAAAGTTGTTCGCTCGGTTAGAGAACTTGGGCAACTAGGATTTTTTGATCCAGAAACCATCTCACCTGATTTTAAAGACGTAGACCCTAACGCAGGTACAGTTGACATTGAGTATGGCTTAGTTGAAAAAGGTGCTAGTCAAATTGAACTTCAAGGTGGATACGGCGGGGGAGGATTTATAGGAACTTTAGGATTATCATTTAATAATTTTTCAATGCGAAATATTCTAAATAAAAATGAATTCAAGCCTGTCCCAATGGGCGATGGCCAACAATTGGCCTTAAGACTTCAAGCAAGTAGATTTTATGAGACATATAGTTTTTCATTTGCTGAGCCTTGGCTTGGAGGTGAGCAACCTGTAAGATTTTCAACTTCTATTTCTCAAACCACTCAGTACAGGTATAATTTTCTAACAGGTTTAGCAGATAAATCCCAGTATTTTAAAATACGTGGAATAAATTTTGGTTTAGCAAAAAGACTCCAAGTTCCAGACGATTATTTTACATTATCTCAATCAATAGGTTATCAGTATTTTGATTTAAATAATTATTACACTGGTCTATTTACATTTGGTGATGGTGTCTCTAACAATCTTTTTTATGCAATCGCTCTAAATAGAGATAATACTTTTACAAATCCAATTTTTCCACTTGGAGGTTCGTCATTCACAATTGGCGCAAAATTCACATTTCCATACTCACTTGTAAATAATGTAGATTATGACGATTTAAAAAATCAAGCTGAATTTCAAGACGTAAATGGTGAACCTGATTATGCAAAAATTGATCAAGAAAAGTTCCGTTGGCTTGAATATTACAAGGTAAACTTTGAAGGCAGTTGGTATACAAGAATTATTGAAAAATTGGTTCTAAAAACACACGCTGAATTTGGTTTTTTAGGAGCATATAATTCTGATAGAGGAATAATTCCTTTTGAAAGATATTTTCTTGGTGGTGATGGGCTCTCTCAATATGCCTCCTTAGACGGAAGAGAAATGGTTGCAATGAGAGGGTACGAAAATCAATCTCTCTCTAGTAGAGATGGTTCAACTGTTTACAATAAATTTTCTCTTGAACTACGTTATCCTATAACACTTAAACCTAGTGCTTCGATTTTTGCTCTATCATTTCTAGAAGCTGGTAATGGTTTTGACAATTTTAGAGAATATAATCCGTTCAATAGTAAAAGATCTGCTGGTTTTGGTGTTAGGATTTTTATGCCTGCTTTTGGTCTTTTAGGAATTGATTTTGGTTACGGGTTTGATAGTACAATTCCGAATGATTTAAATCCTCATGGATGGGAAACACATTTTATAATAGGACAACAATTTTAAGTAAAGTATTTATAATTACTTTTTTTGTTTCCATAAATTTATTTGGACAAAAAAATGTAAGAATTGGTTTTTTAGATTTGGGTTTAGTATTAGATAACAATAATGATTACATAACTGCAAACCAGGAACTTGAATCAAAAATTAATATTTGGAGAACAGAAATCGAAAATAGACAAAAAGAAATATTGAGTAAGAAAGAATCACTTAAAATTGAAAGCGCATTACTTACCAACGAATTAATAGAGGAGCGAATTGAAGATATTAAATATGATGAAGATTTATTAAATACATATATTGATAAAAGATTTGGAGTTGAGGGAGATTGGATTAAAGAAAAGGTATTGTTGTCTCAACCGGCACAAGACGAAATTCTTATTGCGATTCGAGAAATTGCAGCAGATAGAAAACTTGATTATGTATTTGATAGCAGTGCAGATATTTTAGTTCTTCATTCTGAAAAAAAATACGATATTAGCGACCTTGTAATTAGATATTTAGAAATTAAAGATAAAAAAGAAGCTAAAAAATTTTTAAATGATTCAAAAAATCAAGAAAACAACAAGAAATCAAATCCGAAGGCTGAAAAAAGAAGACTTGAATTACAAAAATTAAAAGAAGAAAGATTAAAAAAAATAGAAGAAAGAAAGGAAAAAAAGTTAAAATCAAAAAATTTAAATAAAAAAACTGATTCGATTTCAAATCCTAATGAAAACAAAAAAGATGAATTAGAAAAGAAAAGACAAGAAAAGTTGCTTGAAATAAAAAAAAGAAAAGAAGAACAGAAGAAATTAATCCAAGAAAGAAAGAAAAAAAGATTAGAAGAATTAGAAAAAAGAAGAAATGAAATTGAAGAGAAACGAAATAAAACAAAGAATAATTAAATTTAATAATATGAAATATATATCGACTATTTTTTTAACAATTATTATGCTATTGAGCTTTACAGTAAGTTCACAGAGTAAAGTAGCCCACATTGACTTTCAAAAATTAGTAAGTGAAATGCCAAGCGTGTTAGCTGCACAAGAGGAAGTTAAAAAGCTTGAAGAAGATTATCAAGGCGAAATTGAGGCTTCTATTAAGGAGTATCAAACCAAATTACAGACTTATTCTGCTGAAGCTGAGAGCCAAACTGATGTTACAAACCAAGCAAGACAACAAGAATTAGCTGGTATGGAACAAAACATTCAACAATTTAGACAAACTGCGGCGCAAGACATTCAAAAAAAACAAGCTGACTTACTTAGACCAATAATTGAAAATGCAAGAGAAAAAATCAAAGAAGTTGCTAAAGCTCAAGGGTTTGACTATGTTCTTGATTCTAGTCTAGGTGGTTCAGTGATGATGGCCGAAGGTAAAAATATTGAGCCTGATGTCAAAAAGGCTCTTGGTATTTAATTTAAAAAATACTTTAGAATAGGTAGTTTTTTTATTTAAATTAATGAATGATTCCCCCATTGGCATATTTGATTCTGGCTTAGGAGGCGTTTATATTCTAAAAAAATTAGTCAAGAAGTTACCATGTGAGAATATAATTTATGTAGCTGATCACAAACACATTCCATACGGTAAAAGAACAAAAAAAGAAATTCAGGACAGATCTTTAGCTATCTCAAATTGGTTATTGAAAAAAAAATGTAAACTAATTATTGTTGCTTGTAATACTGCTACTACAAATGCAATAAAACTTCTCAGAAAAAAAATTGAAATACCAATAATAGGGGTAGAACCTGCAATAAAGCCAGCTACAAAAAAAAGTGTTTCTAAAAAAATTGGTGTACTTGCTACACAAGGTACATTAAAAAGTGAATTATTTAATAACACAAAAAGCGCCTATGCAAGTGATATTGATGTTATTATGCAAATTGGATTTGGCTTGGTTAATATTGTAGAAAATGGTGAAGCTCAAAAATTTAGTACTGAGCAAATATTGACAAAAAATTTAAAAATATTAATAGATAATAATGTTGATACTATTGTTTTAGGTTGTACGCATTACTCATTTTTAATTCCAACTATTAAAAAGTTAGTTCCAAAAAAAATTAAAATTCTTGATAGTACTAAAGCGGTTGTAAATCATACGAAAAATGTTTTATATAAAGAATCGGTTTTAACTAAAAATTTATGGAAAGGGCAAGTAAGTTTCTATTCAACAGGAAAAATAAAAAAGAATATTTGGAAGAAATTTGATATAGACAATGTATCTAAAATAAAAATTTAGTGTTATGAGTTATTTTGTTTTGCAAAAATCTGATGATGTCAACTTTATGATTTTAAGAATCAAAGAAAAATTAATATCTAAAACAATTTTTTTTAAAAATGTTGATGATGCAAAGGAATATCCAATAGTTCAACAACTATTTTATTTACCATTTGTAAAAAGTGTTGAATTATCCGAGAATGTATTAAGAGTCGAAAGATTTCCAATTGTAGAATGGGTAGATGTTCAAGATGAAGTTTGTCAACAACTTGAAAATTATATGAAATTGGGTGGTTTAATTAAAAAAAAAGTTGGACAAAATGTAATTACAGTATATGCTGAAAGTACTCCGAATCCTTCTGTAATGAAATTTGTAGCAAATAAAAAATTGGTAAGTCATGATATGGAATTTTTCAAAAACGATGATTTAAAAGAAGCGCCACTAGCGAATGGACTTTTTAATTATGATTTTATAAATGAAATATATATATCAGAAAACTTTGTGTCTTTAACAATTGATAAAGCTAAAAATTGGCAGGATGTTGTTCAGGAAATAAGAAATTATATCAGAAATTATTTAATTCAAAATAATCCAATAGTCACAAATGAATACTCTAAGTTTAATATTTTTAAAGATGACTTAAAAGAAGAAAAATTAAGTGCAATTGAAAAAGAAATCATTAAAATTTTGAACGAATATGTCAAGCCTGCAGTTGCAGGAGATGGTGGTAATATTGTATTTAAATCATTCGACGAAAAAGAAAAAAGATTAGATGTCGTGCTTCAAGGCGCTTGTAGTGGTTGTCCCTCATCTACAAATACATTAAAAAATGGCATTGAAACTATGATGAAAGAAATGCTTCCTGGAAAAGTTGAAAAAGTAAATGCAATCAATGGCTAACGAATTATTCGTCTTAAATTATCTCGTTTTGTTCTTGTAATCCTTGCTGGTTTTATGTAACTGGGAGAAAAATTTTCGTAATCAACAAATTTTTTCATTTTAAAAAAACTTTCTGACAATTCAACCATTGAGGTTGCTTGAGGTGGTGCTTCTGTAAATTTCCATTTTTTATTTTTTTTTATTACTGATTTAATTTTTTCAATTCCAGTTCCAACAAAGTGAATATCTTGATTGATTAGCTCTTGAAATATATTTTCGGAAAGTTTACTAGATTTTATAGTTTGAATTTCAA
>PKDV01000043.1 GCA_002862715.1 Flavobacteriaceae bacterium
GGTATTATACTTGGCTTGATGTTGATGGAACTAAATTGGCTCTGTCTCAAACCAACCCTATGGCATTACTGGATTTAAGAGACGATGAGTCTGTAGTGGAAAGATTAATAACAAATATTAAGGCAGATTGGGATACACCTGTTGAAGGATTAACTGCGACCATAAATTTTGGTTATGACGGTTCTGAAGGCGATGGATCGACACTCACAGATCCTCGGATGCCTACCGATGCTGACGGATTTAACGGTAGCAGCAGTGATTATTTGAACAAAACAACTAATATTCTATTTGATAGTTATTTTACTTACAACAAAGATTACGAGGGAGTAAATTTTGGTTTTACCGGTGGTTACTCTTATCAGAGTTTTGAGTATGATAACTCATCTTCAAATTATACTGAGTATTTAAATCCCGATGGTAGTGTGAATTCAGCAACTTCAATTTCAGAATCATTTATTGATACTTCTAAGAATGTTTTAATTTCATATTTTGGAAGGGCTAATGTTAATTTTAACGATTTGTTTTTATTGACTGCTACTATAAGGGCTGACGCATCATCAAAACTTCCCGAAAATGATAGGTGGGGGCAATTTGAATCATTTGCACTTGCATGGAATGTTCATAATGTAGATACCGGTTTAGAAGATTATTTCGATGAATTTAAAATAAGACTAGGTTACGGTGAAGTTGGAAATGTTAATGGTTTAGGTGATTATAATTTTCTCACTAGATACCAATCTAGTACAAATGCTGGACAATATGGATTTGGTAATTCTTTTTATCAGACCTATCGTCCATCTCCAATCAATAAAAACTTGAGGTGGGAAGTTGGAACGACTTTTAACGCTGGGATTGATTTCGCATTAAAGGGAACTGATTTAAATGGTTCTGTTAATGCATACATTAAAGAAACCAATGATTTAATTGCAACTGCAGTAATTGATCCATTCACAAATTTTGGAACAACAATTGATGCGAATATTGGTGATATGGAAAATAAAGGGGTAGAATTAGAGCTTTCCGGTACTGCTTACAACAAAAACGATCTGAAAATTTCCTTTAATTACAATGTTTCTTTTAATGACAATCAAATTTTAAGGCTTGAAAATGAACAAAATGTGGGAGATATTGGATTTGGCAGTTCGTTACAGAGACATCGAGAAGGAATGACTCCATTTGCTTATTTTGTTTACAAACAGATATATGATGATAACGGTAAACCCATTGAAGGGGCTTATGCTGACCTAAACGGAGATGGGGTAATTAACTTAGAAGACAGATACTTTTACAAAGACCCATATGCAGATATTTTAATGGGCCTCACATTATCACTAGAATGTAATAACTTTGATTTATCAATGGCGTCAAGGGCCAGTATTGGAAATTACAGTTATAATTCCATGGCCGCATCAGCTAAAGGAAGTCTTATCACGAATCTTGGAAGAATTTCAAATGTTAATGGAGAATATTTGGATTCTAGTTTTCAAGGAACTTCAGGAGTCAGTGACAGAAGTGATTACTTTATTCAAAATGCATCATTTTTAAAAATCGATAATATAACATTAGGATATACATTTGAAGATTTTATGGACGATAAACCTTTGAGATTATATTTTTCTGCTGACAATGTTTTAGTAGAAACTAAATATGATGGAATTGACCCAGAAATAACTGGTGGAATTGATGATAATTTTTATCCACGTTCCAAGGTTTTTGCAATTGGTTTAAATTTTAACTTTTAATTTTAAAATAAGATGAAACAAAATATTTTTTTAATTATTTCACTATCATTTCTTTTGATTTTTTCTACATCTTGTGTGGACGATTTGAATCAAAATCCAACAGATCCAGATCTATTTACTGAGGTGGACGTATATAGTTCACCTGAGCAGGCCCTAGGAGCACTTGCCAAAGTATATGCTGGTTTGGCTCTAACTGGCCAACAAGGCCCGGCGGGTCAACCTGACATTGACGGAAGTATTATTGATGAAGGTTTTTCACAGTACACAAGAATTATGTGGAACCTAAATGAAGCAACAACTGACCATGGTGTAATTGGATGGCTTAGTGATCCTGGAGTGCCAGAAATTAACCAACTTTCTTGGGATGCTAACAATCCGTGGACTAAAGGCATGTATTACAGAATGGCTCAAAATATATCTTTCGCAAATTCTTTTATTGAAAATGCTGCTAATCTTGCTCAATCGCATAGCAGCGTTGTTGATTATGTAAACGAAGCTAGATTTATTAGAGCATATTGCTACACACAATTAATTGACATGTTTGGAGATGTACCTCTTGTGACTGCTGTTAGTGCTGAATTACCTTCACAAGCCACGAGATCGGAACTTTTTTCATTTGTTGAAAACGAACTAACTGATTTAGCTAATGTTTTACCAAGCTCAGGTACCAACGAATATGGAAGAGTTGACCAAACTGCTGCTTCTGCACTATTGTCAAGATTATATTTGAATGCAGAAGTTTACACGGGTCAATCAAGGTTCTCTGAAGCGATAACACAAGCTGAAAACGCAATGTCTGGTTCCTATTCAATCAATAATTCAGATGGTAACAATAATGGAACTGCTTATGATGAATTGTTCCTTGCAGATAATAATACCAATGGCGCTCAAAATGAATTTATTTTTGTTTTACAGTTTGACGGAATAAAAACACAAACTTGGGGTGGTGCCACATTCATTGTTCATGCCCCAATTGGTGGTACAATGAACGCTGCAGACTTTGGAGTAAATGGAGGCTGGGGTGGTTTACGGACAACCAAAGGTTTAGTTGATAAATTTTCTTACTCCATTACTCAAAATAATGCGGATGGTGAACCAATATCATGGTCCGATCCAAGAGCTATGTTTCATACAGACGGACAAACTTATGAAACTGAAAAACTAGCAACCTTTAAAAGTGGTTATGCTGTAACGAAATTCAAAAATGTAGACACTAATGGTGTTGCTGGGAGTGATTCGGCGGGAAATCATCCCGATACTGATTTGGCATTAATTAGACTTGCAGAAGTGTACCTAAATTATGCAGAAGCCGTTGCCAGGGGCGGTGGTGGAAGTATTCAAACAGCTACATCTTATATAAATGAACTTAGAACTAGAGCTGGAGCGCCAACAATTACATCTTCAGAATTTAATATAGAACTTGTAATGGACGAACGCTCTAGGGAATTATACTGGGAAGGTTTGAGAAGATCTGACTTAATTCGTGATGGAAAGTTTGTTTCGGGAGCATATTTATGGCCTTATAAAGGTGGTGCTGCCAATGGAACAGGAGTCAGTTCTCATTTAAAATTATTTCCAATACCTGAAGACGTACTTTTAGTTAACCCAAATATGAAACAAAATCCAAACTATTAATTATGAAAACATTAAATAAAATTTTAACTCTATTTGTTGCTATTATAATAGGAGCATTATTTACTTCATGTGACAATGAAGATTATTTAGTGTTCACAGCTAGTGAACCATCTCAAGAAATAAATTTTTTAAACACCCTTGAGCCTTCTTATAAATTATCTGAACAAACTCTTTCAAATATTGCTGAGAGACTTATTTGGAGTCAGCCCGATTTTGGTGCACCAACACCAAATGTTTATGTTGCTGAAATGTCGATAAATAGCGATTTTTCAACTGTTGACTGGAGTTCAGGAGACATTTCTGAAAATTTTGTAGCTGTGTATGTTAGTGAACTTATGAGTCTTGCAGAACTTCAAGGAATGGTCCCTGGAGACTCTGGTGTAGTTTATGGAAGAGTTACAGCTTATGCCGGTTCTTCTTCTGCTTCTGCATCAGTTAGCTCAACTTCTGATACAGTATCTGTTAATATCGAAATACTTGAATCTGGATCATGTGACGATGCAGTACTTAGCACCTGGGGGCTTGTTGGAGATGCAGTTAACGGCTGGGGTGGTGTTAACCAGGGTTTTTCAGCTGGTAACGATGTTCCGTTTGTAAGCGCAGGAAGTGAAGGACTATATGTAGCTGCAGTAACTTTTTTGAACGGACAATGGAAAATTAGGAAAGATAATGACTGGGGTGTAAACTTCGGAGATAACGGAGCTGATGGAACTCTTGAAGCTGGTGGTGATAATATTGTTACTGGTGGTGGAAGTTATTATGTTAGCTTTGATGAAACCAATTCAACTTATTCTGTGACTTCAGCCTCTGATATATGGGGAATTGTTGGAGATGGTACTTTTAATGGCTGGGGTGGTCCAAACGTAAAAATGGTTCCAGACCCATGCAATGACGGTGTTTTTATTGCTTACGGTGTCTCATTAACTCAAGCACAAATGAAGTTTCGTTTGAATGACGACTGGGGAGTTAATCTGGGTGATAATGGAGCTGATGGATCTCTGGAAGCAGGAGGTGCAAATATTGTTATTCCTGCTGCTGGAACGTACAATATTACACTTGATACTGTTAACAATACATATTCACTAGTTCAACAATAATTCCAAATAAATTATTAATTTAAGGGCTGCATTAATGCAGCCTTTTTTTATGAAAAAAAGTCTAGTATACATAATTTTTGGAATATTCTTTGTTGCTCATTCTCAACAACAAAATGCAACTTTTTCTGTCACACCAACATCATTTGATGAAAACGAAAATATAACAATCAATATTTCTGGAATTGATGCAAGTGAATGGGGTGTTGAGGATTTATATTTATGGGCATGGTATTTTAAAAATGGAGTGAGTGCAGGTGATTCACCCAATAATGGAACATGGGAAAACTCTCAAGAGGAACAAAAACTCACCAAAAATTCTGATGGTAGTTTTTCAATAAGCTTTGTCCCAACTGAGTTTTTTAATGATTCTGGAATTTCTCAAATGGGGATACTTGCCAAAGCAAAAGATGGAACTGATGATAAAAAATCACAAGATTATTTACATTATGTGGGTAAAGTTCAAGTTGAGTTTATATCACCAAAATACAGAGAAGTAGTAGTTAATGATGACACTTCACTATCGGTTTCTGCTCAAATGAGTTCTGCGGGTCAAGTTCAAGTTGGAGATTTTGAATTATATCTAAATGATAATTTAATTCATACTGGTCAGGGATTCCCCATATATAGTCACACAATTAACAATATTTCTGTCGGTGGTAAATTAAAAATTAAGGGAAAACCATCTGGACAAACTGATTTTGGTGAAACCGAAATTAATATTTATAAATCACCTTCAATATCAAATGAAGATTTGCCTAGTCAAGTTTTAGACGGTATAAATATTAATTCCCCTACAAGTGTTACCCTAGTTTTAAACGCACCAAATAAAGATTTTGTTTATGTGGCCGGAAGTTTTAATAATTATACACCTGATGAAAGTTATTTGATGAAAAAAGACCAAAACTCTGGAAAATTTTGGCTTTCAATCGATAACTTAAATGCAAATGAAATTTACACTTACCAGTACTGGGTGTACGATGCTAATCCATCTTCAAATTCACCTTATTTAGTAAAGACTGCTGACCCCTTTTCAACTTTGGTTGCATCCCCCTTTGATGATCCGAACATCCCTGAATCTAACTATCCTAACATTCCAACATATCCAAATGGTCAAAACAGAGAAGTTACTATTTTAGAAACTGTGCCGACATCATACAACTGGAATGAAGAAAACTTTGTTAAACCAGAAAAAGAGGATTTGGTAATTTATGAGGTATTGATAAGAGATTTTGATACCAACAGAACTTTTAAAGACTTAACTAATAGAATTGATTATTTTAAAAATTTAAATGTGAATGCAATTGAATTAATGCCAGTAATGGAATTTGAAGGAAACGAGAATTGGGGCTACGCTACTAGCTTTCACATGTCACTTGATAAATTTTACGGAACCAGTAATGATTTCAAAGAATTTGTTGACACTTGTCACCAAAACGGAATTGCAGTTATTTTAGATTTAGCACTGAATCATGTAACAGGAAGATCTCCAATGGTTAGGATGTGGATGGAAGATACTGATGATGACGGATGGGGCGAGTCTAATTCTGAAAATCCCTACCTAAATTCTCAAGCCACACACACTTACAGTGTTTTTAATGATTTTAATCACAACAGCTCACTTACACAAGAGTATACTAAACGTGTTATCAAACATTGGATAGAGGAATATAAAATAGATGGTTTTAGATGGGACCTTACAAAAGGATTTACGCAAAATTGCTCATCAGGTGATTACGCTTGTACTGAAGCATACCAACAAGACAGGATTGATGTTTTAAAGTCCTATGCTGATTATAGCTGGTCTTTAGATCCAAATCATTATGTGATTTTTGAACATATTGGTAATGGTGATGAAGAAAAAGAATGGGCTGATTACAGAATAAATGAAGGAAAAGGTGTAATGCTTTGGGGTAAAATGATAGAAGAGTATGGGCAATTAAGCATGGGGTACTCCGAAAATTCTAGTCTAAATAGAATTAGATCTGAAAGCAGAGGTTTTGCTGGGAAGAGACTAATTGGGTACGCGGAAAGTCATGATGAGGAAAGATTAATGCGTAAAAACATTCAATATGGAAATTCTTCAAATTCATCTCATGATGTCAAAAATTTAAATATTTCTTTGAGTAGAATGTCTGCAATTGGTGCTATTAGTTTATTAGTTCCTGGACCAAAAATGATTTGGCATTTTGGTGATTTGGGAATGGAAACTTCATTATTTACTTGCGAAGATGGTTCCATTGAACAAAACGATGATTGTAAACTCAGTACAAAACCTCAACCACAATGGTCTGATAACTGGCTATCAATTGCTCAAAGAAAAAAAATATATGATGATTGGAGCAGGATGATTGAATTAAAAAAGAATAATGTTGTTTTTAGAGGGAGCTCTTCCTTTAGTCCTATTTCCTCAAATCCTCTAATTCAAAGGTTATATATTTGGGATGATACTCTTGGAGATAATGTGCTTAAAAACATTGTTATACTTGCAAATCTAGATGTTACAGAGCAAAATGTTGTCTCTAATTTTCCATACACTGGTGATTGGTTCAACTTAATGGATGATTCATCAATTAACATTACAAACACAGACTATTCAATATCTCTTCAGCCTGGTGAATTTTTAGTTTTTGGAAATAAACAAGCAACATTATCTACAGACGACTTTGGACTAACTGAAAAGATTCAAATAATTAAAAATCCGATTGATGAGCATATTTTGCTTAGTGTTCCCAAAAATTTAATAGCTCAATATAGTTGGAAACTTTACAATACTTTAGGTGTTAAAATTGATGAAGGAAATATAAGCAAAACTGAAAGCAATATTTTTCAAATAAATTCTTCAATTGAAAATGGTGTTTTTTATCTTGTTTTAAAAAACAATAATTCTAATGAATTTGAATTATTTAAAATTTTAAAATAACAATTTTTTTATTGAAAAATTAATTAAACTCAACCTAAAAAGAGGGAAGGATTCAATAATGAATTTTTATATCTTCCTCTTGAATCCAACTAGCAACATTATCAGACTGAATTTTTTTCCAATCTGAATCTTTGTCTCTTTTTTTATTTCTTTCAGCTAATCCATTGTAATAATCAGATCTAGATTTATCCATTACTATCATCATAAAATCTCCATTATTAACACCCCCATAAATCGGGGTAAACATCAACCTGATATAATTGTTTTTAAGTTTAATGTCGTTTTCAATTCCAGATCTAATTTGTGATCTAAATTTTTCCATATTTCCAGGACCTTCGTGAACATCCATTATTATATGTCTTCGAAATGTTAGTTTTGGTAGTTCTGATTTCAGATCAACTCCTTTGGGAACATAACTCAAGTTTTGATTTAGTCTAAAAACATGACTCATTATTTTTTTCGGTCCAGTTGAAGCCCATTCCGTATTTCCTTCACTTCTTTTTTCTCTCATTAAAGTCATGGCTTTGGAATTTGTACCGTCTTCACCCCAACGCTTCATTCTACTGTCTAGAAGATCTTGCATACTTTCAAAGCCTCTGCAATAATAAACTTTATTGCCGTCAATGACTTCTAAAACAAATGAATTAACTCCAGTAACTTCACTGTCACTTTCAGCAAAATCATTTAAAATATCAATCATTAAGGCTTGATTTTTTGCCGTCCACTCTGTTACTTCAACAATGTTAGGAGCTTGAGCCATAACATTTAAGGACAGAATAATAAAAAATAGTTGTTTCATAATTGTAATATTTGGTTTATGTTGACATTAAAATTAACAAATAGAAATTAAAAATTTGATTTTAATTTTTTTAAAAATTCTTTGTCTTTGTTTTAAAATTTGGGTTGATTAAATATTTTTATCTTAGTTATGTGATTATAATTAAATGAAAAAAATTTACTCCTTATTATTTTTTTTTGTATCAATGTTTGTTTTTTCGGGACAAGACACCTCCATTCCACTAGTTTATATAAGTGAGTATTCGGAAGGAAGTGGTAATAATAGATATTTAGAAATTTATAATGGACAAGCTGATTCATTTGATTTATCAACCCTAGCTTTAGCAATCACAGTTGATAGTCCTGAACAAATTGGAAACCACGAATTGTGGGTTAATTTTCCATCAGGTTCTCAAATAGCAAGCGGAGATGTTTATATAATATCACATTCTGGAGCAAGTAGTGAAATTTTGAATAAATCTGACTTTACTTATGATAATTTATCGGATGGTAATGACGGAATTAAACTTGTTAAAGGATCTGAGAGCGATTACCAAGTCGTAGATGTATTGGGTGATTGGCAGGGCGATCCGGGTGAGGGTTGGAATGTCGGTGGTGTTGAAAATGGAACTAAAAATCATACACTTGTTAGAAAACCAAGACACTGCTTTGGAGAAGATGATTGGACTACATCTGCTGGTACAAACTCGGAAAATTCAGAATGGTTTGTTTATGAAACAGATAATTGGTCCAATCTAGGTTTTCATACATCAAACTGTTCAACATCTGATAAATTAGCTCCATGGAAAGAAGATTTTCCAAGAAATTCAGATTGGCAAAATGACTGGTTATTATATTCAACAGGTCAAGGCAGTTCAGGTTTTTTATCACCAACAGGTGGAGGTGCCGTTATATTTTTGTCTACCACTTCAAATGGGGCCCCTAACGCTTCACTAAATATGATTAGTCCAGTATCTAATTGTACGGGGCTTGATAAACCCATATTAAAATATAGAGAATATTATTCTGGTACAGTTGCATGGGAAGGAATCTCTGTGCACTCTGTTTATATTTCTAATAATTATAATGTCACCAATTATAATACTGCTAATTGGGAATTACTTACCAGTGGTAGTGCTCCTACTGGTAGCCGAGAAAGACAATTTTCGATACCCTACACTACCAAGGCAGTAAAATTTGAAATGAAAATAAATGGTCCAAATGTTCGAGGTGATGGTTGGGGAGTTGGCCCCGTTGAAATTACTAGTGAAGAGTTACTTTCTATTGATGATATAGATTTCCGTGATATTGAAGCTTTATACAACTCTGAAAAGAAAACTTTAGCTGTAAATTCATTTGATAAAGCGCTTAAAGATGTTGAGATTTATAATTTGTTAGGACAAATTATAATCTCAAAAAAATTAAACACAAATTCAGCTAAGATTGACTTAAATAATCTGAACAAATCAATCTATATTATAAAAGTAGTTACAGACGATAACAAAACAAAAACTATTAAATTAAGTATTAATTAATAATTTTAAAAAAAATTTATCAATAAAAAAATGAGAAAAGTTTTTTTAATAATTATTTTTTTTTCCAGCCAGTTAATACACTCTCATAAATCTTTAAATGGAAATGATGAATACCAAATAAGTATACTCACTGTTGGTCCTGGGATTGATTTGGTGGATGCGTTTGGGCACACAGGAATTAGGATTATAGACAAAAAAAACAATCTTGATTTAGTTTTTAATTTTGGTATTTATGATTATAATGCTCCAAACTTTTATTCAAATTTTTTTAAAGGCAGGCCTATTTTTTCGCTTGGAATAAATAGATTCAATGATTTTTTTGATTCTTATGTGAAACAAAATAGGAAAGTTTATGAGCAAATTATTAAAACTACTAAAGAGAGAAAAAAAATAATTGTTGAAAGTTTAATCAAAAATTCACAAGAAGAAAATAAATATTATATATATGAATATTTTGAAGACAATTGTTCCACTAGAGTAGCTGATATATTAATAAATGATATAGAAGAAATTAAAGTTGATTTAAATAAAAAAACTAAATTTTCTTACAGAGAACTTATATACAGTAAAATAGGAAAAAACTCAATTGGTAGTTTAGGTATTGATCTTTGTTTGGGATCAAAAATTGATAATAAAATTACAACTCGCCAAACATTTTTCTTACCAGAAAAACTAAAAGAATTTTTGGAAATAATTGAGGATAATAATCCCAATTTAGTTGAAACCAAATTACTTTATTCACCAAATGATCCCAACAGTTATAAACAACAAAATATTTTTAAACCACTTTGGGTATCATTGTTTTTTTCAGTTATAATAATTTGGTTAACATTCAAAGATTTTAAAAGAAAAAAACAGACAAAAATTTTAGACTTTCTTATTTTGACGACTCTCACAATAATTGGAATATTAATTGGATATCTTTGGATATTTAGTAATCACTCTAACGGTGCAATGAATCTTAATATCCTTTGGGCCAACCCTTTAAATTTTTTATTAATTTTTTATTTTTTTAGGAACAAAAAAAGTAAGTTGACAAGACTTTTTCTAAACTTCTTAATAATTTCAATATTTGTTGTAATTGTATTATGGGTAATTCAATTCCAAATATTTAATTTATCAATAATACCTCTTTTGTTTGGATTGTTAATAAGGTACTTATATTTAAGAGAAATTTACTGAGCCAATGCCGAGATTTGAACTCGGGACCTCTTCCTTACCAAGGAAACGCTCTACCCCTGAGCTACATCGGCATAGAGAGCGGAAGACCGGGTTCGAACCGGCGACATTCAGCTTGGAAGGCTGACGCTCTACCAACTGAGCTACTCCCGCAATTGTTATTTTGTGGGGAGAGCAGGATTCGAACCTGCGAAGGTAAAACCAACAGATTTACAGTCTGTCCTCGTTGGCCGCTTGAGTATCTCCCCTGGCCATTTAAATTGAATAAGTTTTGAGCCGATGGAGGGACTCGAACCCACGACCTGCTGATTACAAATCAGCTGCTCTAGCCAGCTGAGCTACATCGGCAAAACTTTAATTTAAAGCGGTTGCAAATGTAATAATTAATTCATTTTACTTCAAAAAAATTAATTCTTAGATCTTGGGTGAGCGTCACGATATGTATCTTTAATTTTTGGAAGTTTAATCTTTGTATATTCTTGAGTTGCAGCCAAACTTTCATGCCCGAGAATTTCCTTAACCACATTAATATCTGCTCCTGAATTAATCATTAAGCTAGCAAAGCTGTGCCTAAGAACGTGAGGTGACACTCTGGACTTTTTTGAAAATTTTTTAAACTCAGAATTTACAACTCGATATACTAATGAAGGGTATAATTTTTTTTCATTTTTGGTAACAAATAAGTTTTCATTGTTTGATTTAATTAATTTATTTCTCTCAATTATATATCTTTTCAAAATTGATGATAATGAATCTAAAATTGGAATTATTCTCTCTTTATTCCTCTTTCCTAATACTTTAATTCTATTTTGATTGAAATCAATATCATTAATATCAAGATTAATTAATTCAGATAATCTAATACCTGTCTGATAGAAAATCTCAATTATGGTTTGATTTCTCAGTCCAGAGAAATTTGAAGTATCAATATTCTCGATAACAGTCTCAATTTCTTTTTGAGAAAAAGGTTCAATTAAGAGTTTTTGAGATTTAAGTGATTTATGATTTTCAAGAGGATTAATTTTAATCAAACTAATTTTAATTAAAAAATCATAAAATGAGTTTAAACTAGAAATTTTTCGATTTATACTTCTTATTTTTAACCCTTTCTTTGATAAAAAAACAATAAAGTTTCTAATTAAAGTGTATTTGGCTTTTGAAATGTTACTTACATGGTTTAACTCACAAAACTTTATAAAGTCCACCAGGTCTTTTTTGTAAGAATATATAGTGTGTCTGGAATACTTTTTTTCTGATTCAAGAAAGACTAAGAAGGCTTTTAAATTGTCCATTTGAACAATTTAGTAAAAGATTTTAAATATCTTGATTATCCTTAAGTCTTTGTATATACGAAGCTTTTTGAATTACAGCCCTTCTAGAAACAGATGGCTTGATGTAGGTTTGTCTTTCACGGAGTTGACGCATGGTACCTGTTTTATCAAACTTTCGCTTAAATCTCTTAATGGCTCTATCTATATTTTCTCCGTCTTTAATTGGAATTATAAGCATACAACAAACCTCCTCTCTTTAAATTAGAACGCAAATATAATGTTATTAGAATAACTTGTGTTATTTTTTTAATATTTCTCTAGAAATAACAACTTTCTGAATTTCTGAAGTACCCTCTCCAATTGTACACAATCTAGAATCTCGATAAAATTTCTCCACTGGAAACTCTTTTGAGTATCCGTAACCACCAAAGATTTGAACTGCTTCGCTTGAAATTCTTACGCATGTCTCTGACGCAAAAAGTTTACACATTGCACTTAATTTTGTAATCTTTTTATCTAAATTCTTTTCATAACAAGCTTTATGCATAAGTAGCTCACTTGCTTCGATATCTGTTGCCATTTGTGCAAGTTTAAAGGATATCCCTTGAAACGAACTAATTGGTTTACCAAATTGATGTCTTTCAGCAGAATATTTTAGAGATGCTTCATAAGCGCCTTTGGAAATACCTTGTGATAATGCAGCTATAGAAATTCTTCCTCCATCTAAAATTTTCATAGATTGAATAAAACCATCTCCTACTTCACCAAGTCGATTTTGGTCTGGTATTCTACAATCGTTAAAAATTATCTCAGACGTTTCCGAGGCTCTCATTCCTAACTTATTTTCTTTTTTTCCAGATTTTAATCCAGGAGTACCATATTCTACAACAAATGCAGTCATTCCTCGACTATCTCCCACATCACCAGTTCTAGCAATAACAACTAAAATATCTCCACTAATTCCATGAGTGATAAAATTTTTTGTTCCGTTCAAAACCCAATCATTACCATCTTTAATGGCAGTAGTTTTCATTCTAGCTGCATCAGAACCGGTGTTGGGCTCTGTAAGTCCCCAAGCACCAATAAATTCCCCTGCACACAGCTTTGGTAGCCATAAATTTCTTTGCTCTTCAGATCCGAATGTGTAAATATGATTAGTACATAATGAGTTATGGGCTGCGATTGACAGTCCCATAGACGGATCAACTTTAGAAATTTCCTCAATAATTGCAGTATATTCGAAATAACCAAGGCCCGAGCCACCATAAACTTCAGGAACTAAAACTCCCATAAAACCCATTTCACCAGCATGTTGAAGTAATTCCTTGGGAAAAAATTGTTTTTCATCCCATTCTTTGTAATATGGTAATATGAAATTTTTTGCAAAATCTTTTGCAGATTGAGAAACTAAATTGTGAGTCTCACTTAATTCAAAATTGGGATTATATTGAATGTCCGTTTTCATAGCAGAAGCAAATATATATAATCTTATATTTTATTTGGTAAATTTTACTTAGAAAAAGATTTTATTGCATCTAAATATTTTGCCAACTCTTCTTTAACCTTAGGATATAAGAAAAATAATCCAATCATGTTGGGGAAAACTAATGCTAAAATCATGGCATCAGAAAAACCCCAGACTGAGGACATATCTCCAGCAGCACCAATCACAATAAATGATAGAAACAAAAACTTATAGGTTAAATCCGACCACTTTGTTTTACCAAAAATAAACATCCACGATTGCAAACCATAATATGACCATGAAATCATTGTTGAAATAGCAAATAATACAATAGCTAAGGTCAGGAAAGGTCCAGCGAAAGATATATAATTACTGAACGCTTTTTGAGTAATTTGAGGTCCCTCAACTGCAACACCTTCAATAAAAACTTTTCCATCCAAACCGCCATAATCAAAAGCAGTAGTATCACCATTAAAAATAATTATAACTAGAGCAGTCATTGTACATATTACTACGGTATCAATAAATGGTTCAAGAAGTGCAACCAATCCTTCTGATGCTGCATATTTTGTTTTTACAGCAGAATGCGCGATTGCTGCTGAACCCGCACCAGCTTCATTTGAAAATGCGGCTCTTTGAAAACCAACAACCAAAACACCTAACAAACCACCAAGTCCTGCTGCAGGAGTAAATGCACCGAATATAATTTGGCTAAAGGCATCGTCAACAAAACTCAGATTAGAGAAAATAATATATAAACAACAAGCTATATACATAATAGCCATAAATGGAACAATTTTTTCAGTAATTGATGCAATTCTTTTGATACCGCCAATAATTATAACTCCTACAAAAACCATCATTATAATTCCGATGAATGTTCTTGCACTTGAGCCAGTTAAACCAAAAAGGTCAACTATTGAAAGTGCAGCGGTATTGGATTGAGCTGCATTCCCTCCACCAAAAGAAGCCCCAACACACAAAGCTGCAAAAACAAATCCTAAAATCTTTCCTATTCTAGGTAAACCTATTTCTTTAAGACCTTTAGTTAAATAATACATAGGACCACCATAAACAGTTCCATCGTTACCAACATCCCTGTATTTGACACCAAGCGTACACTCTACGAATTTAGATGACATCCCTATCAAACCACAAACAATCATCCAAAAAGTAGCTCCTGGACCACCAATAGCAATTGCCAGTGCGACTCCAGCAATATTTCCATTTCCAACAGTCCCCGAAACAGCAGTTGAAAGTGCTTGAAAGTGACTGACTTCTCCATCACTATTAGATTTTGATGATTTTTTTTCTAATTTGTCATATTTCCCACTTACCACTCCTATTGCAAGAGGAAACCTTCTGACATTTATAAATCCAAAATAAACAGTGAAAAATAATGCACCACTTACTAGAAGAACTATTATTGTAGGAATTCCTCCTTCAAAAATAAGAGAAGAAAATGGAAACTTATGTAGAACAATTTTTCCCCAAGCATCGGC
This sequence comes from Flavobacteriaceae bacterium, assembly GCA_002862715.1. Lineage (GTDB taxonomy): Bacteria > Bacteroidota > Bacteroidia > Flavobacteriales > Flavobacteriaceae. The sequence goes on from PKDV01000043.1 coordinate 15,124, forward strand.
AATAGGGGTAAATGCTTCATTTATTTTTGAGTCCAGACCTTGATTTTGCTCTTGAGCAAAAAGAAATGGAGTGAAAAAAAGTGATACGGTTGTGAAGAATTTTTTCATAAAACTTTATAAGTCAAAAACAGATGTTCGTTTGGCAAATAGATAATTTTTCATTTTGTACCAAAAAGCCAAAATTAGATATAACGCAAACCAAGCACCAAATGAAAAAAAACTTATGTATATAAAAAAAATTCTAACGTTTTTCGCTTTCATACCCAACCATTCAGCTAGTGTTGAACAAACATCATAACCTCTTTTCTCAAAATAAAATCTTAATTGATTTATTAAAGATTGTTTCATAAAATTAAAGTTCTTCGAGTTCTCCGGTCCAACCTAAAATGCCTCCTTCTAAATTATATACTTTTTTAAAACCTTTTTGTTTCATTAACTCGCAAGTCTGACCACTTCTTGCGCCAGATTTACAATAAATAAAATAAGATTTTGATTTGTCAAGTTTATCAATTTCAGAAATAAATTTATTTCCCATATAAAAATCGATGTTGACAGCTCCTTCAATATAACCAGTGCTAAATTCATCGTCAGTACGTACATCAATAATTACTGATTCTTCAGATTCATCATGTAATTTTACCCACTCGGTTTCAGAAAGGTTAATCATTTTGTCAGCATTGTTTGGTGAATATACGCATGATAAAAAAAAGAAAAAAAATAGAAAAAAAAATTTATTCATATGTTTTCAAATATATTCATTAAATAAATTATTTCTGTTTGTTTTGATTTTTAATTCCTAATTGTATATTTGAATTAATGAAATTTAATACAAATTTAACGTCTTGGTGGAACACCTGATTTAGGTGGGATAGGCGTTTATTTGAATATTTAGGCTTGTCTATTTGTCAAGCCTTTTTTTTTATAATAATGATGTTTAAAATTGATTCTAGTTCCGTCGAAATTTTAACAGACACAATGACTCCTGTTAATATGTATTTAAAAATAAGAAATTATTTTTCAGAAAGCATCTTACTTGAAAGTTCTGACTATGGTGCAAATGATAATAGTGTTGCCTACATATGTTTTAACCCGATAGCATCATTTTCCTTAAAAGATGATAATATTCATCTAAAATTTCCTGATGGTAGTAATGATGATATCGAAATTAATGAATCAATATCTGTAGTTAGCGAATTAGAAAAATTTGTTGGAAGATTTAAAGTTTTATCAAAAAAAAATCGTTTTTTATCACATGGTATTTTCGGTTACACTTCCTACGAAGCAGTAAAATATTTTGAAGATATTGAACTAAAAAAGTATGATTCTGACTCAAAAATTCCAGAAATATATTACGCATTTTATAAAAATGTAATAACAATAAATGTTTTTAATAATCAAGCAACTATTTTTTGTCATAATTATCAAAGTGAAAATAATTTAAATGATATTATAAGTATTTTAAGTAAGCCTGTTAATCAATCTTTTCCATTCTCTAGATTAAATAAAGCAAAATCAAATTTGAGTGATGAGGAGTATTTGGAACTTGTAAAAAAAGGAATAAAACATTGTAAAAGAGGAGATGTCTTTCAAATTGTTCTATCTCGAAGGTTTAGCCAAGAATTTAAAGGTGATGATTTTACCTTATACAGAATTTTACGATCCATTAATCCTTCTCCTTATATATTTTATTTCGATTTTGGAAACTTTAAAATATTTGGAAGTTCACCAGAGGCACAAATTGTTGTTAAAAATAATATAGCCGAAATTCACCCAATCGCTGGGACCTTTATTAGAACTGGTAATGATAGTGAAGACAAGAAAAAAGCGATTGAACTTTCAAAAGACTTGAAAGAAAACGCTGAACACATGATGTTGGTTGATTTAGCAAGAAATGATTTAAGTAGAAACGGTTACAACGTAAAAGTCAAAAAAGATCGAGAAGTTCAATTTTACTCTCATGTTATCCATCTTGTTTCAAAGGTAGTTGGACAAATAAAAAAAAGTACTTCAACACTCCAAATTGTAGCTGATACTTTTCCTGCAGGAACACTAAGTGGAGCTCCAAAGCACAAAGCAATGGAGCTAATTAATAAATATGAAAACTCTGAACGCTCATTTTATGGTGGTTCTATTGGATTTATGGATTTTGATGGAAATTTTAATCATGCCATCATAATTCGATCATTTCTTAGCAAAAATAATTTTTTACATTTTCAGGCAGGAGCTGGAGTAGTATCAAAATCAAAACCTGAAAGCGAACTACAAGAAGTATATAACAAATTAAAAGCATTAAATAAAGCAATGGAAAATGCAGAAAAATATTATGAATGAAAATTTTAGTAATTGATAATTATGATTCATTTACATACAATTTGGTACACTATTTAGAAGATTTGGATTGTACTGTGGTTGTAAAGAGAAATGATAAATTTTCAATGGAATACCCTAAAACATTCGATAAAATTGTATTGTCACCTGGACCAGGTATCCCAGATGAAGCTGGGAAACTAAAAGATGTTATAAGAGATTATTCAAAAACCATACCTACCCTTGGTGTTTGTTTAGGTCATCAAGCAATTGGTGAGGTTTATGGAGGCTCCCTTGTTAATTTAAATAATGTCTATCATGGAGTTTCTACCAAAATAAAAATTTTAAAAAATGACACTATTTTCAATGATGTCCCCAAAACAATTGAAGTGGGGAGGTATCATTCTTGGGTTGTAAAAAATCCAGTTCCTGAAAATTTTACTTTACTAGCAGAAGATTTTAATGGTCAAATAATGGCTATGAAACATAATTTTTACCCAATATACGGAGTGCAGTTTCATCCCGAGTCTGTACTTACCCCATTTGGAAAAAAAATATTAAAAAACTGGATTGAAATAAAATGAACGAAACATTAAAAAAACTAGTTAATCACCAAAAACTTACTAGAGCTGAATCAATGAAAGCTATGTTGAAAGTTGGAAAAGGTGAAATTGATCCTTTTCAGATTGCAACTTTTTTAAGTGTCTACATGATGAGAAGTATTACTTCGAACGAACTTGCAGGTTTTAGAGATGCGCTGTTAAAACTTTGCATTTCTGTAGATCTTTCTGATTTTGATCCAATTGATTTGTGCGGGACAGGAGGGGATGCTAAAAATACATTTAATATATCTACAATCTCTTCATTTGTTGCTGCAGGAGCTGGAATAAAAGTAGCCAAACATGGAAACTATGGGGTATCATCGTCTTGTGGTTCAAGCAATGTGTTAGAATTCTTAGGAATCAAATTTTCCAATAAAGCTGATTTCTTAACAAAATCGATAGATACAGCAGGTATTTGTATACTACATGCTCCGTTATTCCATCCAGCAATGAAACATGTTGCTCCAATTAGAAAAAGTCTAAAACTTAAAACTTTTTTTAATATTCTCGGTCCTCTTGTCAACCCATGCTTTCCAAAAAAACAAATTACCGGAGTTTTTGATTTGTCATTACTCAAATTATATAAATTTCTTTTAGATGAAACTGCTCACAGCTTTTGTGTAATTCATGATTTAAACGGTTTTGATGAAATTTCATTGACAGGTGATACCAAAATTATTTCAAACTTTGGGGAAGATATTATTAGTCCAAAAATATTTGGATTAGACAGAATTCATGCAAATAAAATTGTTGGTGGAAAATCAATTAGTGAATCGGCTTCAATTTTTTTATCAGTTTTAAAAAACGAAGCTACAATTGAACAGAAAGAAGTTGTATGTGTAAATGCTGGATTAGCTATATCAACTTCAATTTCTGTTTCTTTAATTGAAGGATATGAAATGGCAAAAGAATCAATAGAATCAAAAAAGGCCCTAAATAGTTTTAAAAGTTTATTAAATCTTAGTCAAAATGACAATTCTTGATAAAATTATTTTTGAAAAAAAAATTGAAATTGAAAATAAAAAAAGAAGTTTATCAATAGAGACTTTTAATAAAAGTCCAATGTTTAAATGTGAAAAAAAATCATTATCAAAAAGTCTGAGAAAAAATAAATTTGGTATAATTGGAGAATATAAACGTAAATCTCCATCAAATCCAAACATAAATTTAAAATCTGATGTAGAAAAAATTGCAAAGGGGTATGAAAAAGCTGGTTGCGCAGGAATTTCAGTATTGACAAATGAAAAGTTTTTTGGTGGTTCAGTAAATGATTTAAGTATTGTAA
>PKDV01000016.1 GCA_002862715.1 Flavobacteriaceae bacterium
CCGCTTGGTCGAGTTTTAGGTCCACGAGGATTAATGCCAAATCCTAAAACCGGAACTGTAACAAACGAAATTGCAAAAGCAATTTCGGAAATAAAAGCTGGTAAAATTGATTTTAAAGTTGATAAATCTGGTATTGTTCATGCACCCGTTGGAAAAGTTTCTTTTGATGTTAAAAAAATTGCTGGAAATACCAATGAATTGATTCAAACCTTGCTAAAACTAAAACCTTCATCTTCAAAAGGTGTTTATTTAAAAAGTATTACTATTTCAAGTACAATGGGACCTGGAGTTTCAATTGATACTAAAATATTTTAAAATGACAAGAGAAGAAAAATTAAATATTATTGATTATTTGAAGACTAAGCTGGCTGAAAGCAACAATATATATTTGACCGATGCGTCTGGTCTTAACGCAGAGACAACCTCAAAATTACGAAGGGAATGTTTTAAGGCAAACATAAAGCTAGAGGTAGTTAAAAACACCTTGCTACTCAAGGCAATGGAAAGCTCTGAGATAGATTTTGGAGATTTGCCATCAGTTTTAACTGGAAATACCGCGATGATGTTTTCTGAGTCAGGAAATGCCCCGGCCAAATTAATTAAAGAATTTAGAAAAAAATCTGATAAACCAATACTTAAAGGTGCTTATATTGAGCAATCTGTGTATTTAGGTGACGATCAGGTTGCTTCATTGGTAAATATTAAATCCAAGGATGAACTTATTGGTGAACTGATTACATTACTTCAATCACCAATTAAAAATATTGTATCATCATTAAAATCATCTGGTGATACTTTAGCAAGTATAATAAAAACACTTTCAGAAAAGAAAGAAAATGATAATTAACAATTAAATTTTAATAAAATGGCAGATTTAAAAGATTTTGCAGAAAAGTTGGTCAATTTGACCGTTAAAGAAGTCAGTGAATTAGCTGATATTTTAAAAGAACAATATGGAATTGAGCCCGCAGCAGCAGCAGTTGCAGTAGCTGGTCCTGCTGCAGCAACAGCTTCAGCAGAAGTTGATGAAAAATCAGAATTTGATGTAATCCTTAAAGCTGCAGGGGGTTCAAAGCTTGCTGTAGTGAAGTTAGTTAAGGAACTAACAGGATTGGGTCTTAAAGATGCAAAAGATCTAGTTGATAACGCTCCAAGTCCTATAAAAGAAGGCGTATCTAAAGATGAAGCAGAGGGGTTAAAATCATCGCTTGAAGAAGCTGGTGCTGAAGTTGAATTAAAATAAAATATTTTTTTTTAATTTATTAATCAAATACTTTGTTAACATAAACCCTTTTGTATAATTTTAAATATCAATTTTATGTCTCACAGTTCAATTAGTAAACGTGAAAGTTTTGCCTCCGCAAAAGGCACCCCCCCATACCCAGATTTCTTAGATATTCAGATTAAATCTTTTCAAGATTTTTTTCAACTTGAAACCAAATCTGATGAGAGAGAAGATGAGGGGTTATACAATACTTTTATGGAAAACTTCCCAATTTCTGACACTAGAAATCAATTTGTTTTAGAATTCCTAGATTATTTTATCGATCCACCTAGATACAGTATTCAAGAATGTATCGAGAGAGGATTATCTTACAGTGTACCTTTGAAGGCAAGACTAAAACTTTTTTGTACAGACCCAGAACATGAAGATTTTGAGACAATTGTTCAGGATGTTTATTTGGGTGTGATTCCCTACATGACTCCTAGTGGAACATTTATAATAAATGGAGCCGAAAGAATTGTTGTATCCCAACTGCATCGCTCCCCTGGTGTATTTTTTGGTCAATCGTTTCACGCAAATGGAACTAAATTGTATTCTGCGAGAGTTATACCTTTTAAAGGTTCATGGATTGAATTTGCGACAGATATCAATAATGTAATGTATGCCTACATCGATAGAAAAAAGAAGTTGCCCGTAACAACTTTATTTAGAGCTATTGGTTATGAAAGAGACAAAGATATTTTAGAAATTTTTGACTTAGCGGAAGAAGTTAAGGTTTCCAAATCAGGGCTTAAGAAAATTTTGGGTCGAAAACTTGCAGCTCGTGTTTTAAATACTTGGTTTGAAGATTTTGTTGATGAAGATACTGGCGAGGTTGTTTCTATCGAAAGAAATGAAATTGTTCTTGACAGGGACACTGTTCTTGATAAAAATCACATTGATCAGATTTTAGAGTCAAATACTGCAACAATTCTCCTACACAAAGAGGAAGGTCAAACTGCAGACTATGCAATTATTCACAATACTCTGCAAAAAGACCCGACTAACTCTGAAAAGGAAGCTGTCGAACATATTTACAGACAATTAAGAAATGCTGAGCCCCCAGATGAAGAAACTGCTCGTGGAATTATTGATAAACTCTTCTTTTCTGACCAAAGGTACAATTTAGGTGAAGTTGGTAGGTACAGAATGAATAAAAAGTTAGGATTAGATATAGATATGGAAAAACAAATTCTAACAAAAGATGATATAATTACCATAATTAAATATTTGATTGAATTAATTAATTCTAAGGCTGAAATTGATGATATTGACCACTTATCTAATCGTAGAGTACGTACTGTCGGAGAACAACTTTCATCTCAGTTTGGCGTCGGACTTTCAAGAATGGCGAGAACTATTCGCGAGAGGATGAATGTTAGAGATAATGAAGTTTTTACTCCTATAGACCTTATTAATGCGAAAACACTTTCATCAGTTATAAATACCTTTTTTGGAACTAATCAACTATCACAGTTTATGGACCAAACAAATCCTCTTGCTGAAATTACTCACAAAAGAAGGCTTTCTGCACTTGGACCTGGTGGTTTGTCGAGGGAAAGAGCAGGATTTGAAGTGAGAGACGTACATTACACTCACTATGGTCGTTTATGTCCAATAGAAACTCCAGAAGGACCAAACATTGGTTTAATATCGTCTTTAGGTGTGTTTGCCAAGGTAAATAATTTGGGCTTCATTGAAACTCCTTATTATAAGGTTGAAAATGGAGTCGTAGATATGTCAGAATCTAAATATTTATCTGCCGAGGAGGAAGAAGGTAAATTGTTTGCTCAAGCTAACATAGCTAAGGATAAAACTGGTAAAATAGTTCCCGAAAAACTTATTGCACGTTCAGAAGCAGACTATCCAGTAGTAGATAGAAAAGAAGTTGATTTCACAGATGTTGCTCCTAACCAAATAGCGTCAATATCTGCATCTTTAATTCCTTTTCTCGAGCATGATGATGCTAACAGAGCACTAATGGGTTCAAATATGATGAGGCAAGCTGTACCATTGCTTCGTCCCGAGTCACCCATAGTGGGAACTGGGCTAGAGAGACAAGTAGCCACTGATTCAAGAATTTTGATAAATGCAACTGGAAACGGTACAGTTACATATGTTGATGCAAAAAAAATAACAATTAGTTATGACATAACTGATGAAGAGAAACTTGTTTCTTTTGATTCTAACGAAAAAACTTATGATTTAATAAAATTTAGAAAAACAAATCAAGGAACTTGCATTAATTTAAAACCAATTGTTTCGGTTGGAGATAAAGTTAAAAAAGGGCAAATTTTATGTCAGGGATATGCAACCGAAAATGGCGAATTGGCACTTGGACGTAATTTGAAGGTGGCATTTATGCCATGGAAAGGGTATAATTTTGAAGATGCTATTGTTATTTCAGAAAAAGTGGTTAGAGATGATTATTTTACATCAATCCATATAGACGAACATTCAATAGAAGTCAGAGACACGAAACTTGGTAAAGAAGAACTTACTGATGATATCCCTAATGTTTCAGAAGAAGCCACAAAAGATTTAGATGAAAATGGTATGATTAGAGTTGGAGCTGAAGTTAAGGCTGGTGATATTTTAATTGGAAAAATCACTCCAAAGGGTGAATCAGACCCTACACCAGAAGAAAAATTGCTTAGGGCTATATTCGGAGATAAAGCCGGTGATGTTAAAGATGCATCCCTAAAGGCATCTCCATCATTAAATGGTGTTGTAATTGATAAAAAAATCTTTACTAGAATAATTAAAGATAAGCGCAAACGTACACTGGATAAAGAGGCTATAACTGAACTAGAGGACGAGTTTGAGGTAAAATTTTCTGAACTTAAATCAATTCTTGTTGATAAACTTTTCACAATTTTAAGTGGTAAGACATGTCAGGGAATATTTAACGATTTAGGAGAAGAAGTTTTACCTAAAGGAAAAAAATTTACTTTAAAAATGTTAAACGCTGTGGATGATTATGCACATCTAGTAAACACATCATGGACAGTCGACAAAAAAGTTAACTCACTTGTTAATGACTTAATGCATAATTATAAGATCAAAGAAAATGATTTGCAAGGGTCTTTACGCAGGCACAAGTTCACAATTTCTGTTGGAGACGAGTTACCACCTGGTATTCTAAAACTTGCTAAAGTTTATATAGCGAAAAAAAGAAAACTAAAAGTAGGTGATAAAATGGCCGGTAGGCATGGAAACAAAGGGATTGTTGCCAGAATAGTAAGACAAGAAGACATGCCCTTTTTGGAAGATGGTACACCTGTTGATATTGTTTTAAATCCACTAGGAGTTCCTTCAAGGATGAACATAGGTCAGATTTATGAAACCGTTTTAGGATGGGCAGGAAAAAAACTAGGAAGAACATTTGCAACTCCAATTTTTGATGGCGCAACAAACCAAGAAATAGATGATTTAACTGTTGAAGCAGGAGTGCCAAAATATGGACACACTTATCTATATGATGGTGGAACTGGAGAAAGATTCGATCAACCAGCAACTGTTGGAATCATATACATGTTAAAACTAGGACATATGGTTGATGATAAAATGCACTCTAGATCAATAGGACCGTATTCTTTGATAACTCAGCAACCACTTGGAGGAAAAGCTCAATTTGGAGGACAAAGATTTGGTGAAATGGAAGTATGGGCGCTAGAAGCCTATGGTGCATCAAGTGCACTTCAAGAAATTTTAACAGTAAAATCAGATGACGTAATTGGAAGAGCAAAGACATACGAGTCCATTGTTAAAGGCGAAACAATGCCAAGAGCTGGTCTTCCTGAATCATTTAATGTATTGATGCATGAATTGAAGGGATTAGGTCTAGATATAAGATTAGAAGAATAAATAATATTTTAATATGCCAAGAATCAACGATATAAAACAGAAAAACTTTACAAAAATTTCAATTGGGCTTTCCTCGCCTGAAACTATTTTATCAGCATCAAGGGGGGAAGTTTTAAAACCTGAAACAATTAATTACAGAACACACAAACCTGAAAGGGATGGATTATTTTGTGAACGAATATTCGGTCCAGTTAAGGATTTTGAATGTGCATGTGGCAAATACAAAAGAATCAGATATAAAGGAATTGTATGTGACCGATGTGGTGTAGAAGTAACTGAGAAAAAAGTAAGAAGAGATAGAGTGGGACATATCAATCTGGTAGTTCCTGTTGCTCATATATGGTATTTTAGGTCGTTACCAAACAAAATTGGCTACTTACTAGGTTTACCTTCAAAGAAACTAGACATGATTATTTATTATGAACGATATGTAGTTATTCAGCCAGGGCTAGCAGAAAACTCTGAAGGAGAAAAAGTAAAAAAAATGGATTTTTTGACTGAAGAGGAGTATTTAAATATTCTTGAAAGTTTACCTACTGACAATCAATATTTGGATGATGATGATCCCAACAAATTCATTGCAAAAATGGGTGCTGAATGCTTGATTGATATATTAAATAGAATAAATTTAGACGAATTATCATATGAACTAAGAGATAAAGCTAATAATGAAACATCAAAGCAGAGAAAAACAGAAGCTCTAAAACGCTTACAGGTTGTAGAGTCATTTAGAGAGGCCAATAAGAACCGCGAAAACAGGCCTGAATGGATGATTATGAAGGTGATTCCAGTAATACCTCCCGAACTAAGACCACTGGTACCACTTGATGGTGGTCGATTTGCAACTTCTGACTTAAATGATTTATACAGAAGAGTAATAATTAGAAATAATCGCTTAAAGAGACTTCTAGAAATAAAAGCGCCTGAAGTAATTTTGAGGAATGAAAAAAGAATGTTACAGGAATCTGTAGATTCATTATTTGATAATACAAGAAAATCTTCAGCAGTAAAAACAGATGCGAACAGACCTTTAAAATCTTTATCGGATTCTTTAAAAGGAAAACAAGGACGGTTTAGACAAAATCTCCTTGGAAAAAGAGTAGATTATTCCGCAAGATCTGTTATTGTAGTTGGTCCTGAACTAAAACTTTATGAATGTGGCTTACCAAAAAATATGGCAGCTGAACTATATAAACCCTTCATAATAAGAAAACTTATTGAAAGAGGGATTGTAAAAACCGTTAAGTCGGCTAAAAAAATTATTGATAAAAGAGAGCCGGTTGTTTGGGATATTTTAGAAAATGTGTTGAAAGGGCATCCTGTTTTATTAAACAGAGCACCTACCTTACATAGGCTTGGTATTCAAGCATTTCAACCAAAATTAATTGAAGGCAAAGCTATTCAATTGCATCCGCTGTCATGTACTGCCTTTAATGCAGACTTTGATGGTGATCAAATGGCAGTACACTTGCCGCTGGGACCTGAAGCAATCTTAGAGGCTCAACTTTTAATGTTAGCATCACACAATATACTTAACCCTGCTAATGGTTCTCCTATTACTGTCCCATCCCAGGATATGGTTCTTGGTTTATATTATATGACAAAAGCCAGAAAGTCTACAGAAAATTATAAAGTCAAAGGAGAGGGTTTAATTTTTTACAGTTACGATGAAGTAAACATTGCATTTAATGAAGGCATAATTGATTTAAATGCTATTGTGAAGATACGTACTAAGGACTTTAATGATAAAGGTGTACTAGTAAATAAGATTATAGAAACGACTGTAGGAAGAATTCTTTTTAATCAACATGTTCCTGAAAAAGCTGGCTTTATTAATGAAGTATTAACAAAAAAATCCTTGAGGGGTATAATTGGTAAAATTTTAGAATTAACTAGTGTACCGGAGACCGCCGAATTCTTGGATAAGATAAAAGAGATGGGCTTTAGTTTTGCATTTAAAGGAGGCCTATCGTTCAGTTTGGGTGATATTATTATTCCAAATGAAAAGAATGATTTAATAAGTGAGGCAAACGACCAGGTTGACAATATAATTGCTAATTATAATATGGGCCTTATCACAAACAATGAAAGATATAATCAAGTGATAGATATATGGACCTCTACGAACGCAAAACTTACTGAGCTTGCTATGAAGCGAATTAGCGACGATCAACAAGGATTTAATTCAGTATATATGATGCTTGATTCTGGAGCAAGAGGCTCCAAAGAGCAAATTCGTCAATTAACAGGAATGAGAGGTTTAATGGCCAAGCCAAAAAAATCTAATGCAGGTGGAGGAGAGATTATTGAAAACCCTATTCTTTCAAATTTTAAAGAGGGTCTTTCTATTTTAGAGTACTTTATATCCACGCATGGTGCAAGAAAAGGTTTAGCAGATACGGCATTAAAGACTGCTGATGCAGGATATTTAACTAGAAGACTACATGATGTTGCCCAAGATGTAATTGTTAATGAAGTAGATTGTGGTACTTTACGTGGTCTAAAAATATCAGCCTTAAAGAAAAATGAAGAAGTAGTTGAAAGTTTATCTGATAGAATTGAAGGCAGAGTTGCTTTAAACGATATAGTTGATCCAATAAATGGAAATATAATTGTCAATGCAGGTGAAGAAATTACAAAATCTGATGCATTAAAAATCGAATCTTCTCCAATTGAAAGTGTTGAAGTAAGGTCTGCATTAACATGTGAGTCTAAAAAAGGAATTTGTGCAAAATGTTACGGTCGTAATTTGGCAAATGGAAATATGGTTCAAATGGGTGAGTCGGTCGGAGTGATTGCTGCTCAATCCATTGGTGAACCAGGTACTCAATTAACACTTCGTACTTTTCATGTAGGAGGTATTGCTGGAAATATTTCTGAAGAAAATAAAATCTTGGCAAAATTTGATGGTGTTGCTGAAATTGATGATTTGAAGACAGTTGACTCCAAAGACCAGGACGGTATTGATGTTAAGATTGTAATTTCAAGAACATCTGAAATAAAGCTAATTGAAGCAAAAACTGGAATTACTTTAAGTAACAACATTATTCCATATGGTTCATACATTTATGTAGAAAATGGACAAAAGATTAAGAAAAATGATATAGTGTGTAAATGGGATCCGTACAACGGTGTCATTATTTCGGAGCACACTGGTGTAATTGAATATGAAAATATTGAACAAGGAGTTACATTTCAGGTCGAAATTGATGAGCAAACTGGTTTTCAAGAAAAAGTTATTTCGGAGACCAGAAATAAAAAGTTAATTCCAACATTAATAATTAAAGATAAAAAAGGTGGCACACTGCAATCTTACAACCTTCCTGTTGGTGCACACTTGATTGTTAATGATGGGGATAAGATTTCTAAAGGAACTATTTTAGTTAAAATTCCTAGAAAATCTGCAAAATCTGGGGATATAACAGGTGGCCTTCCTAGAGTTACTGAACTTTTTGAAGCTAGAAATCCTTCTAATCCTGCTGTTGTTTCTGAGATAGATGGTGTTGTTTCATTTGGTAAAATTAAAAGAGGTAATCGTGAAATTATTATTGAATCAAAAGAGGGAACAATAAAAAAATATTTGGTCAAACTTTCCAACCAAATTTTGGTTCAAGAAAATGATTTTGTTAAGGCAGGTATGCCTCTTTCGGATGGAGCTATTACCCCAAATGATATTTTATCAATTAAAGGTCCAGCTGCGGTACAACAATATTTAGTTAACGAAGTACAGGAAGTCTACAGGCTACAAGGAGTTAAAATTAATGACAAACATTTCGAGGTGGTTGTTAGGCAGATGATGAGAAAGGTGAAAGTTGATGATTCGGGAGATACGAGTTTCTTAGAGGGTCAATTAGTTCACAAATCTGATTTTATTGAAGTTAACGACTCTCTTTTTGGAAAAAAAGTTGTTGTGGACGCTGGTGATTCAGAGAATATCAAATCAGGTCAGATTATTACTGCAAGACAATTGAGAGATGAAAATTCCATTTTAAAACGTGAAGACAAGAGTTTGGTTCAATCGCGAGATGCGGTTAATGCAACTGCAACACCTATACTTCAAGGAATTACTCGTTCATCATTACAAACGAAATCATTTATTTCTGCAGCATCTTTTCAAGAAACCACCAAGGTTTTAAATGAATCTGCAGTTGCTGGAAAAATCGATTTTTTAGAGGGTCTAAAGGAAAACGTTATTGTAGGACATAAAATTCCTGCAGGAACTGGTAATAGAAGTTTCAATGACCTAATCGTTGGCTACAAAGATGAATTTGAAGCTTTGATTAATGAAAAATCTTTTGTATCAAATAAAGATGAGTAAAAATTTAAAAGATAAATCAAACATTAGCATTCAACTTGACTCTGAGATTTCCAACGGAATTTACTCAAATCTAGTTATAATAAACCACTCAGCATCTGAATTTGTTTTTGATTTTGTGAGTGTTATGCCTGGTTCATCAAAAGCAAAAGTGAGGTCAAGAATTATTTTAAATCCAAAGCACGCAAAAAAATTTATGACTGCTTTGAGTGATAATATACTCAGGTTTGAAAAAACAAATGGCACCATAGAAGATTTTGAAAAAAACAATATACCTCTGAATTTTGGCCCTACGGGTGAAGCTTAATTTTTTAAGTTTTATAAATGGAAGAGAACGTGATTCTTGTTGATAAAAATGATACTCAAATTGGGTTAATGTCTAAACTTGATGCCCACAAAAAAGGCGTCCTTCATAGGGCCTTTTCGGTATTTGTTCTTAACAATAATAATGAAATAATGCTTCAAAAAAGAGCATACAATAAATATCATTCAGGAGGTTTATGGACAAATACATGTTGTAGTCATCAAAGAGAAGGCGAAAATAGTATTGAAGCAGGAAAGAGAAGATTGCTTGAAGAAATGGGTTTTGAAACGGAATTAAAAATAATAACTTCATTTATTTATAAAGTCGAATTTGAAAATGGACTAACTGAGCACGAACTTGATTATCTACTTATTGGGAAGTATCTTAAAAGCCCTGTTATAAACAAACAAGAAGTTGCCGATTGGAAATGGATGAAAGTTGAGCTAATTGCTGATGATATTAAATTAAATCCAAATAATTATACATCTTGGTTTAAAATAATTTTTGATAAATTTCAAAATAAAATAAAAATTAAATGACTAAAGTAACTGTTTGTAGAAAAGCTCATTTTAATGCTGCCCATCGTTTGTATAAAAAAGAGTGGGATGAAAAAAAGAATGAAAAAATTTTTGGTAAATGTTCTAATCCATTTTACCATGGTCATAATTATGAAATAATTGTTTCAATTACTGGTGAAATTGATCCAGAAACTGGCTATGTTATGGATATGAAAAAATTAAAAGATTTAATAAAAATTCATGTTGAAGATTACTTTGACCATAAAAACATGAATGAACAGCTCCCTGAATTTTTTCAACTTAACCCTACTGCAGAAAACATTGTTGTTGTAATTTGGAATAAACTAAGAAATGTAATTGATAGAAAAATGAGAATTTCTATAACATTGTTTGAAACGCCAAGAAATTATGTAATTTATGATGGAGATTCCTAGTAATTTTTTTTTATTTTTCTAAAGGTTAAATTTATTCTTTTACCAACTATTTTTTTTGTCTTTGCTATTTGATGTTTCCAGAAATGCTGAGTACTTCCACCCATTATCAGTAAACTACCGTGTTTTAATAAAAATTTTATTTTTTCTTTAGTATGTATGTGTTTCATGTGAAAATGTCTTTCACTTCCAAGGCTAACAGATGCAATAATTGGATTTATTCCTAGCTCTGGTTCATTATCAGAGTGCCAGCCATTGCTATCGCTTCCATGCCTATACAAGTTTAGTAGCACAGTAGTAAATTCTTCATCACAAAAATCAGCTAATTTTTTTTCGATATCTACAAGCTCACTTGTCATTGGTTTGGGTTTCATAGTTATTCCAGAGTAACTATAAGTCATTAAATTAGAACCATGTAGAGATGTAAGTCTTGGTTGAAAAACTTCCTTTCCAAAAATTTTTATTTTATCATGTTGCCACGGGGTGTTTTCTAATATCTTGAGAAATAATGTATCAGCCTCTTTTTTATTTAAAAAGTTCTCAATATATTTTATTTCACCGTCTGCTATTTTTATGTTCAAAATGATAATTTTATTTTATCATATCAAAACTTCTTTTTATAAAAGTAGATAATTCCTCACCCTTGAGTAATGATTGTGAAAGTTTAGCCAAATCCAGTGACTGCTTAACTAACCTTTCCTGTTTTTTCTTCGTTTTGGTTTCTAATATTTCAGTAATAAGTTGATGATTTACATTGACAATTAACTGGAATGTTTCTGGAAATCCGCCCCCAAACATGCTATTTCCACTTGTTTGTTGCATTTCTTTCATCCTCCTCATAAATTCCGGTTGAGTTATCATAAAAGGGAGAGAATCGCTTTGCATTGCTTCTAGTTGAATAATGTATTTTTTATCAGAAATGACTTCTTCAATAAGTGATTTTAGCTTATCTTTTTGACTATCTGAAAGTTTAGAAATTTGTTTTTCATCTTTGTTTATTAATTTATCAATATTATCACTATCTACCCTTACAAAACTTATTTTCGAATCTTTTTGTTCAAGTTTTTGAAGAAGATGACCAATAATTGGAGAATCTAATAATAAAACAATATATCCTTTTGATTTTGCAATTTCAATGTATGAGTGTTGTTCCTCAACATTGGATGCGTAAAGTTGAATTAACTTGTCGTCTTTATCTGTTTGAGATTTAATAGTTTTTTCTTTGAGTTCGTCGAAGGTTAGATATTTATTATCAGTAGTAGGGAAGAGATTGAATTTTACTGCTTTATCATAGAACTTATCTTCAGATAGCATTCCATATTCAATTACAACTTTAATATCATCCCATTTTTCTTCAAGATTTTTTCTATCCTTATTAAAAATTGATTGAAGTTTGTCAGCAACTTTTTTTGTGATATAATTACTAATTTTTTTTACTGCACCATCTGACTGTAAGTAGCTTCTTGAAACGTTAAGGGGAATATCAGGAGAATCAATTACTCCTCTTAGCATGGTTAAAAATTCAGGAACAATTCCCTCAACATTATCTGTAACAAAAACTTGATTTTGATACAGTTGTATTCTATCCTTTTGAATATTTATATCGTTTTTTAACTTTGGGAAAAATAGTATTCCAGTTAATGTAAAAGGGTAATCAACATTTAAATGAATATTAAATAGTGGCTCGTCAAATTGCATTGGATACAATTCTTTGTAAAACTCCTTATAATCTTTTTCTTTTAAATTGCTGGGTTTTTTAGTCCAAGCTGGGTTTGTGTTATTGATTATATTATCAACAGTTTCTTTAATTTCTTTTTTATTGTCTCCCTCTCCTTCAAATTTGGATAACTCCTTGGTACCAAATTTAATTGGAATAGGCATAAATTTATTATACTTTTCGAGCAGTGATTGTATTTTGTTATCCTCAAGAAACTCTTTGGAATCTTCACTAACATGTAAAATTATCTCCGTACCAACATTTTTTTTATCGTGGTCCTCAATGGAATACTCGGGAGAACCATCACATGTCCAATGAGCAGCTTTTGATTTTTTATGAGATTTTGTTATTATCTCCACTTTTTCAGCAACCATAAACGCAGAATAAAATCCTAGTCCAAAATGTCCTATAATACCGCTATCATTATCAGCATCTTTATATTTATTTAAAAATTCTTCAGCGCCTGAAAAAGCAACATCATTAATGTACTTGCCAACTTCATCTTTTGTCATACCAATTCCACTATCGATTATGTGAATTTTTTTGTCTTTTTTGTTTACTATGACTTCAATAATTGGATTATTAATTTTGGTTTTTGTCTCACCAATATTAGATAGGTGTTTTAACTTAAGAGTTGCATCCGTAGCATTAGAAATAAGCTCTCTTAAAAAAATTTCCTGATCGCTGTAAAGGAATTTTTTTATTAACGGGAATATATTTTCTACGGAAACATTGATTTTACCTTTTGCCATGATTTAAAATTTTCTTCAAAAGTCCAAAAAAAATACCAAACTTTTCAATATGTCACATTGACACACAATTTTGTTTAATATTTTTGTTTTTTTGTTAAACATTTTTATATTTGTTATGTAATTGTTTTTTAAAAAATCGTGGAGAAAATTGCTATGAAACTCCAAACAATTACACCATTATATTCGATGGTTTGTTTAATTTTGGTTAAGTTGTTGAAGGTGCTTTTTTAGGCACCTTCTTTTTTTTATCAAGATTTCATACATTTAATTTTATGTTGTTTAATTCTAGAATTATTGGTTTAGGTCATTATCTGCCACAGAATGTTGTTACAAATAACGATTTATCCAAATTAATGGATACATCAGACGATTGGATAACAGAAAGAACTGGTATAAAAGAAAGAAGATTTATTAAAAAAAAATCTTTTGAAGGAACAGCCTCAATGGCGTGTAATGCATCCAAAATTGCTATTTCTAATGCTGGTATTAAAAATAGCGACATTGAATTAGTAATTTTTTCAACACTAAGTCCAGATTATTTTTTTCCTGGGTCAGGAGTTATTCTTCAAGATATGATGAATTTAGGAACATGTCCTGCATTAGATATTAGAAATCAATGTTCTGGTTTTATTTATGGAATTTCTGTAGCAGATCAATTTATTAAAACTGGAATGTATAAAAATATTTTACTTGTTGGTTCAGAAAACCAGTCAGGCGGATTAGATTTAACCACCAGAGGGAGAGCTACTTCTGTGATTTTTGGAGATGGTGCTGGAGCTGTTGTCCTCAATAGAGAAAACGATTTGAAAAAAGGAATAATGTCAACTCATTTATACTCGCAAGGAAAATTTGCTAAAGAATTATCAGTAATTGGACCAAGTACAAAAAAATGGATTCACGAAGTTTTTAGGGATTACAATGAAAACGATCCAAAATATCATCCATATATGAATGGTAAATTAGTTTTTAAAAACGCAGTTATGAGATTTACCGAAGTAATAAATGAAACTTTTAAAAAAAATAATTTATCAAAAAAGGATATAGATTTATTTATACCTCACCAAGCAAACCTCAGAATATCTCAATTTATTCAAAAAAAATTTAATTTTAATGATAATCAGGTTTTTAATAATATAATGAGATATGGTAATACAACTGCCGCATCTATTCCAATCGCGCTTTCTGAAGCAATGTCTGAAGGTAGAATTAAACGAAATGACAATATTTTATTGGCTGCTTTCGGAAGTGGATTTACTTGGGGAAGCGCATTTATTAAGTGGTAATATAAATCCAGACATTATAAATAATACAAAACTAATTATTCCATTTACTGCAATTATTGAGTATCCAAAATCAAATCCAATTAATTTTTTGGTGTAATATTGAATAAAATAACTTAAAACAGGACTTAAAACAAAAATTAATGGTACTAGCTTCTCAGATATTTTTAACTTAGTAAATATCCCCATGACATAGATTCCTAACAAAGGTCCATAGATGTATACAACAAAAAACAAAAAATCTTCAATCAAACTTTCATTTACTAAAAAATTATTTGCAAAAACAACGATAAACCATATTAGAAAACATGTAAATATGTGAGTAATTTTTCTATATTTTTCTTGATTTTTTATTTTTTCAATCTTAAATATATCTATAGAAAAACTTGTTGTAATTGATGTAATTGAACTGTCGGTACTACTTACAGTGGCTGCAATTAACCCAAGAACAAAGCTGTATTTTATTGCCCAACCCAATGAGTAATTAATAGCAATATCTGCAAAAAGCATGTCTCCATTAGAAACTACAAAATTATTTTCAGAGAAGGTAGCTAAAAAAACACCCAAAACCATAAATAAAAAAATAACAACAAGTAAAAAAAAAGAGAACACAAAAATATTTTTTTTTGATTCATTTAAATTTTTACAACTTAAATTCTTTTGCATTAAATCTTGATCAAGCCCTGTCATGCAAAAAGCAATAAATATTCCACCAATAAATTGTTTTAAAAAGTAATTTGATGAATTAAAATCGTCAAAGAAAAATATTTTTGTGTATTTATTTGTATACCACCAATTAACAAAATTCTCAAGACTTAAATCTAGTGTACTTATCAAAATTATTAAAGCCACAAAAAGAGATAAAAGCATAAAAAAAGTTTGAATAACATCTGTATATATTATTGTTTTTATGCCATTTTTTTTTGTGTATAACCATATTCCAAAAATTATTATTCCAGATGTAGCTTCAAACGGAATTTTTGAATTATTTAAAAAAACCAAATATGCAATTTTAAGTACTAAAAAAAGTCTTAAACTAGTTGTAATCGATCTTGAAAAAATGAATAAACTTGATGATGTGAGCTGAGAAATTTTTCCAAACCTTTTATTTAAGTACTCATAAATACTTGTTACGTTGTAGGCATAATAAATAGGTAAAAGTATTTTTGTTATTAAAAAATATCCCAATAAATATCCAAATACCATTTGGATGTAGCTTAACTGAGTTGATTGAACCCAACCTGGAACAGAAATAAAAGTTATTCCAGAAAGTGTTGCGCCTATCATTCCGAACGAAACTAAAGCCCATTTTGCTTGTTTTCTCGCATTAAAAAATACACGATTATTGCTATATTCACTTGTAAATTTTGATACTGTAAACAGACTTAAAAAGTAAAATATTAAACAGGATATAAAAACTACACTATTCATTACAAATTGTAAATATATAATTGAAATTATTTTTAATGAAATAACTTATTTTTAGATATGGAATATCCATCTAATTTATTTAAAAAAGCAGTTGAAGAAATTTCTCAACTTCCAGGTATAGGAAAAAGAACAGCTTTTAGACTTGTTTTACATTTATTAAAACAACCAAAAGACCTTACTCTAAGAATTTCTGATTCAATTTCTGAGTTAAGAAAGAAAGTTAATTATTGTTCATCGTGTTTCAATATTTCTGATTCAGAAATTTGTTCAATATGTTCAAATAGTTTAAGAAACAACAATATAATATGTATTGTTGAAGATGTGAGAGATGTAATAGCTATTGAGTCTACAGGTCAATTTAAAGGGTTATATCACGTTTTAGGAGGAAAAATTTCTCCAATAGATGGGATTAGTCCCAATGATTTGAAAATTGAAGAGTTGATATATCGATTAGACAATTCTAGAGTAGATGAAGTAATTTTTGCATTGGGAAATACAATGGAAGGAGACACAACTAACTACTACATTTTTAAAAAACTTAAGAATTACAATTTAAAATTTTCTGCTATTTCGAGGGGCATTGGAGTAGGTGATGAGTTAGAATATACCGATGAAATAACGTTGGGAAGGAGTATTACAAACAGGATTCCATTTGAAATATCTTTAAAAAGTTAATTATATCGAGCTCTCTATTATCATCTTGAATTACAATACTAAACATTTCATTGATATTTGTTTACAAAGTGTTTTTGCGGCAACCAAAAAAATTAAATCAGAAATAATTGTAGTAGATAATGGATCAATTGACGGCAGTATTAATCAAATACGATTATTATTCCCTGATGTAGTTTTAATTAAAAATAAAAAAAATTTAGGTTTTTCTAAAGGAGTTAACATTGGGGTAAAAAGTGCTAAGGGAAAATATATATGTATATTAAATCCTGACACAATAGTTTCTGAAAATTCTTTTGAATTGGCTATTAATAATCTAAAAAAAAACCCAAACATTGGTATAGTTGGGCCTAAACAAATTAACGGTTTTGGTGATTTTTTAAAAGAGTCGAAACGAAACATACCAACTCCATTATCATCACTTAAAAGAATTGCTGGATTTGATTTGCTATTTTCAGATAAAAACAATCAATACTATAATTTAACTTTAAATAATGACCAAAGTGGATATACAGATGTATTGGTTGGCTCTTTTATGTTTACCACAAAAAAACATTTTGATTTATTAAATGGATTAGATGAGGAATTTTTTATGTATGGAGAAGATATAGACTTTTGTATAAGGTCGTTAAAAGTTGGTAAAAAAAACTATTATAATTCTAGTATTAAAATTATTCATTTCAAAGGCAAATCAACAACTAAAAATTTTTCATATGCTATAATTTTTGGCAGTGCAATTACAAAATATTATAAGAAATATTATAAACAGAACCCTATTTATTTATTTATGAGCACATTTATTTCTTTTCTGTTTGGAATTTCTAAGATGATTAGTGATTTATCAATTTTTAAAAAGAAAATAACTTCATTAAAATATTTAATCATTAGTGATTACAAACTTGAGTTTAAAAATAAAAGAATTGAAAAAATATTTGTCCCAAATTTGATTTCTTGTAAAAAATATAAAAATAATAATACAACCATTATAGTGGATTTTAGTAAAATAAATTTTGTTGATACAATAAATTTTATCGAGAGAAATAAAACTAAATTTAGTTATGGTTTTTTAAGTAGTAACAGAAAATTTATAGTTGGGGGGTCGAAATACTTTCCTCATGGTAATGTGACCCAAATGTGTAAGTCATAAGTTGATTAATTCGTTACTTTTGAAAAAAAAATAAATGCCAACATACAAACTTCAATTACCATCAATGGGCGAAAGTGTTTCAGAAGCTACGATAACACAATGGCTTAAAAAAGTTGGTGAAAAAGTAAAGACTGATGAGCCAGTTGTTGAAGTAGCTACTGATAAAGTAGATTCCGAAATTGTTAGTGAACATAATGGAATAATTAAGGAGATTTTATGTAATGTAAATGATATTGTAACGGTTAATACTACAATTGCATTAATTGAAACAGAAGATCTAATTGAAGATGATGATAAATTTGAAGAAATTAATGAAATTTCTTCTCTAGATGAATCAATTAGTCCCGAAATATATATTAAGAAGGCTGATGATATTTTGGAAGTTAATAACAATACAATTTCTAGCAATAGCGAAAGATTCTATTCCCCATTAGTCAAGAGCATAGCAAAAAAAGAAAATATATCAATTCAAGAACTTGATAAGATAATTGGAACAGGTAAGGACAAAAGAGTTACCAAAAATGATATTATAGAATTTATTAATCAGAAAAATGCCTCTGATAATCTAACTGAAAATAAAAATAATGATATTGTTGATACAACAAACAAAAAAGATTTAGAAGAAAATATTGTTCCATTGAGTAGAATGGAAGACATAATTTCTAAGCACATGGTTAATAGTTTAAAGACTTCCGCACATGTTCAATCTTTTATCGAAATTGATGTAACAAAAATTTGGAATTGGAGAGAAAAATTAAAAAATAATTTTTTTGACATGCACAATGTTAAATTAACATTTACTCCAATATTTATAAATATTATTTCTCAAATTATACCTGAATTTCCAATTATTAATTCATCTTTTGATGGAAAAAATATTCATTTTAAGAAAGACATTAATATTGGTATGGCTACAGCCATTAAAGATGGTACTTTAATTGTGCCTGTTATAAAAAACACGAACTTACTTAGTTTAACAGGCGTTGCAAAAAAGGTGAATGAATTATCTATTAATGCAAGGAGTAGTAAACTAAATCCTGATGATGTTCAAGAAGGAACTTTTACCGTATCAAATATTGGTATGTTTGGTAGT
>PKDV01000020.1 GCA_002862715.1 Flavobacteriaceae bacterium
GCTGCTCTTCCAGCGACATCTTTAAAATTTCCACCATAAGACTGATTAGGTGCTTTCAAATATGTATCAGTGTAAAACTCATTTCCTGGAATAATACTATCTATTTGTAAACTTACTGCTCGATCTAGAAAACCTTCTCTCTCAAGTATACTTTCGTTAACTCTTTCTGTCCTCCACTTAGCAAAATTCACAGCCTGTTGCCATGACACACCAACTACTGGATAGTTTCTAAAAGCTGGATGACGTAAATAATTGTTTACCATATCCTCATTGAACCCAAGCGGGCTTCTCCAAACCATTGTATCTGGTATGGCTGAAAAATAAACTTCTTTATATTTTTCATCTGGATTGTCTTTGTAAACTCTTTCTAGCCAATCCAAATACTCAAGGTACATCATATTGGTTACCTCAGTTTCATCTAGGAAGAATGAACGAACTTGGACCCTAACAGGAGAATTATTCCAGTCTCGCATTACATCGTCTTGCACTCGACCTTTTACATATGTTCCACCTGGAACAAAAACTAGTCCAGGTCCAACTTCCTGACCTTTATAGTTTGTTTTGTATTGAAAGCCCCCACGGTTAGAATTTATGTCTAAGCCTGTAGCTTGAGATACATTAGAGTTTCTTCTATTAGAACTGCAGCTAAATATTAATAAACTAACTGTTGATATAATAAATATTAATCGGAGTTTTTTCATATTAATTTTCAATTCCTAACAATAGTGCAATATACAAATTAATCACTCTATTTTATTTATATTAACGATACATGCAATCATATATTATATAAATTGCAAATACTAACAAAAACCTATTGACGTTATATTTATGAAATGCTAAAAAGAAAACTAAGGTTCGTAATTTTGTTTGTTATTGTTGGTTTTCAACAAATCCTCGCTCAAAATTCTAATTTACATCCTTTTTTAGATGTTAATAATATTTCTTGGCACCAATTTTCTGTTTTAGAAACTGGAATTCAAAAAATAACGTATCAATTTCTAAAAAAAATGGGTGTCCCAGTTGAATCCCTAGACCCTACAAGTATTAAAATTTTTGGTCAAGGAGGAAAAATGCTAAAATTAGAACTTAGTGATGAATTAGATATGCTAAAAGAAAATCATTTGATGATTATTGGGGGTGATGATGGTTCGTTTGATACAGAAGATTATATTTTATTTTATGGCGTATCTCAGAATTTTTGGAATGATGAAAGTAAAACATTCAAAAACTTATATAACAATACATCAAATTATTATTTGACATTTGGCAATGGTGTGGGTAAAAGAGTTCTCGAGGTTGATGGTAATATTTCACAAAATGGAAACAATATATCTTATCCAATATACACTGAATTTTTAGAGGAAGATAATTTCAATATTGGTTCATTGGGTAGGAGATGGTTTGGAACCAGATTTTTTGAAAATCAGACCGAGAGTTATGATTTTTTAATTTCAAATTTGGTGGAAGATTCTAAAATCGATGTAGTGGCTAGAGTTGCATCTGAGTCTAATACGACATCAAGTTTTACTTTATCTGTTGGAAATCAAACAAGTACAGAGTTAATATCAAAAAAATCAAGTACAAATATTGCAAATGAGCCTTTAACTCAATATAATTCAATTTCTGGAGTTGTAAATGTCCAAACACAATCCAATTCCAAAATAAGTGCAGAACTTACTTTTTCATCAAATGGAGATTTTTCATCAATTGGATATTTGGACTTTATTTTTGTCAAATATTTAAAAAAATTAGACGGCTTATCTGATGATTTTGATTTTACACTGGATAATGATAAATCATTACATGAATTAAAAGTCGAAAATCCTACTGAATCAACACTTGTTTGGGAGATTGGTGATGAAGTAACAGTTCATTTTCCTCCTCAAAATTTAGATGATTTTTGGATTGAAGTTTTTAACGATGCAAACACAACTTATTTTTTTGGTAAAGAACACAAATCACCAATATATTCAAGATCAAATCAAAGTTTTACAAAGCCTACAATTTTGGATAGAATTTCTAAAAACGACCCACTCGATTACATCTTGATTACTAACAATGAAAACGTAATTCAAGGTGAAAGATTGGTAAATCATAGAAGATTGTTCAAAGGATTTAACGCTGAAATTTTTACTATTGAAGAAATTTACAGTTCTTTTTCAACAGGAGGTCCTGACATTGCTGCAATTCGAAATTTTGTCAGATATATTTTTCATAATCAAAATAAAAAATTAAAGTTTCTTTGTCTATTTGGTGATACAACTTTTGATTACAAGAATATTAATGGTCAAAGTGAATCAATAATTCCAACCTACTATTCTTTAAATAGCTTTTCATTGGCAAATTCATACATGACTGACGATTTTTTTGTGATGATGGAATCAGGTGAGGGTTTGTTGACATTAAATGATGATATGGATTTAGCAGTGGGTCGAATGATTTTTTCGAATGAATTTGAATCGAAAGTTGTAGTTGATAAATTAATTGAATATGAAAGCCAAAGTAGTATTGACAGCTGGAACAATAGTTTTACTTTAATATCTGATGATGTTGATGAGGAATGGGAATATGTTATACAACAAAGATTAGATAGGTTAGGTGATGTTTTGTATCAAAATAAACCATTTTTTAATGTAACCAAAATTCATTCAGATTCATTTCAACAAGTAGCATCTGCTGGTGGTGATAGATATCCTGATGTTGAAAACGAAATTGAAACGACATTAACGAAAGGTACCTTAGTTGTTAATTATTTTGGCCATGGGGGAGAGGACGGATTATCAAATGAATTTATTATTGATAAGGAAATGGCAACTTCATTATTCCATCCTGGTAAATTTCCTTTGTTCATAACATCAACTTGTGAATTTGCAAGATTTGATAACCCTGACCGTATAACCGCAGGAGAATTGCTTTTTTTGAATCCAACAGGCGGGGCTATTGGTTTAATTTCAACAACAAGACAAATTTATGTTACCAATGGGATAAATTATAATGATATAATCTCAAAATATTTATTTTCTTACGGAAGCAATAATTATCCAACAGTTGCAGAAGCTTTAAGATTAGCGAAGTCAGAGTTTACGGATGTAAATCAAAAGAGAATAATATCTTTTTTAGGTGATCCTGCATTAAAGTTACATATTCCAAGACCTAATGTAATATTGACTCATAAAGATGGGATTTCATTAGATGATTTGTCAAATAATGATTTACAAATTAGAGCATTGGATAAAGTCAATTTTTCAGGAAAATTATTAAATGAAAATGGTCAATACGATACAAATTTTAATGGAATTGTTAATGTAAAAGTATTTGATAAAGAACTGCAAAGAACAACTTTAGGAAATGATGGTCATGAAAAAATGAGTTTTAAAACAATTGGAAATGAGATTTTTCATGGCTTAGCATCAGTCAATGATGGTCAATTTGATTTTGAATTTGTTGTCCCAAAGGAT
This sequence comes from Flavobacteriaceae bacterium, assembly GCA_002862715.1. Classification (GTDB taxonomy): domain Bacteria; phylum Bacteroidota; class Bacteroidia; order Flavobacteriales; family Flavobacteriaceae. Next base: position 3,462 of record PKDV01000020.1, read on the forward strand.
ATAGATTATAATTTAGGAAAATCAAGATTTAGTTTTTTAGCATATGGTGATAATCTAAAGAAATCCATTGGTGGATATTCAGATGATTTTTTAATTGGTGAAATTAATAACAACATCAGTGACGATAATCAAGGTCCTGATATTGATGTTTTTTTGAATAATAGAACCTTTAATAGTGGAGATAACACATTTAACAGTCCTGTATTGATAGTAGATTTACAGGACGAAAGTGGTATAAATAAATCTGGCGGTATTGGTCATGACATTATCGCTGTTTTGGATGATAACCAAGCAGAACCAATACCGCTTAACTCGTTCTTTACTACGAAATTAGATGATTATACTTCTGGTACAATATTTTACCCAATGAGAGATTTAGACCTTGGAATTCATTCTTTAACAGTAAAGGCATGGGATTCACACAATAATCCAAGCTCAAAAACAATTTTTTTCACTGTTGTCTCTAATAATCAAATTAAAATTGAAAGTGTTTACAATTCTCCAAACCCTTTTATCAACAGCACAACTTTTTATATAACACATAATAGACCTAAAGAACTTTTAGATTCCACTTTGAAAGTGTATACTATTGATGGTAGATTGATATGGTCAGATTTTAAAAAACTATATTCACCATTGTATGAAGTTGAAGGTTTCGTGTGGGATGGAACTACGTTTAGTGGAGAAAAATTAAATTTTGGGACATATCTATACACGATTGAACTAATTTCACCGTTATCTAAATCTAATGACAAATATTTTGGAAAAATTATTATTAAATAAATTGAAATTTTTATTAGCAATACTGATTTATCTTTCAACACTATTACATTTTTATGCCCAAAATGGTTCTGATATTAGAGTAGTAACAACTGGAGTTCCATTTTTATCAATAGCACCTGACGCCAGATCAGCATCTATGGGTGACCAAGGAGTTGCAACATCACCTGATGCTTTTTCAAACCATTGGAATCCATCAAAACTAGCTTTCATTTCCAATGAAATTGGTTTTGCAGTTAGCTACACTCCATATTTGAGTAAACTGGTTAATGATATTTTTTTAGCAGATTTAACATTTTACAGGGAAATTAATGACAGGTCTGTGTGGGGATTAGGCTTACGCTATTTTAGTCTAGGGGAAATTGAAACTGGTCAAACACCTGCAGATTTCATCAATCCATTAGTTTTAAGACCAAATGAGTTTGTCTTAGACGCATCTTATGCTTTAAAATTAAGTGATAAATTTTCAATGGGTATACAGGGCTCTTTTCTAAATTCAGATTTAAAATTAGAGACTGATTCTGGAGATAGTAGTGCAGCTAGCACTGTTTCAGTTGGAATTTCTGGTTATTTTCAGTCTTATGAAGTTCCGTATAGTAATTTTTCTGGTATTTGGAGAGGAGGATTCAATATATCTAATATCGGTCCAAAATTAAAATATGAAGAAGAAGGAGAATCAGATTTTTTACCAACAAATTTAAAATTAGGAGGTGGATTCGATTTTGTTTTTGATTCGTACAATACATTATCAGTAATTGTTGAAATCAATAAATTACTAGTTCCTTCTCCTTCAGAAGAGGTCTATAACAGTAGCGGAGATTTTATTGGATACCAACAACCTAGTGACATTGGAGTTCTATCTGGGATTTTCAAATCCTTTAATGATGCACCTGATGGATTCAGTGAAGAAATAAAAGAATTTACCTATGCTATAGGCGCAGAATTTTTATATGATAACTCCTTTGCAATAAGAGCAGGTTATTTTAATGAACACGAATTAAAAGGTGCCAGAAAGTTTTTTACATTAGGAGCAGGTTTTAAATACAATGTAATTGATGTGGACCTCTCATACTTAATTTCCGCAACAAAAATTATCAATCCTTTAGAGAGTACACTTCGTTTTTCCTTAACATTTAATTTTGGAAACGAGAGGTATTAGTATTTAAGTTTGTTTTTTTTCAAAAACAACTTGCATTATCTTTGCAATTCCAAATAGTTTTATGATGAAGGATATTACAAACGAAACATATATAAATTGGTATGAAAATATGCTGTTTTGGAGGAAGTTTGAGGATAAGTTAGCCTCAGTTTATATTCAGCAGAAAGTACGTGGGTTTTTGCATCTTTACAATGGCCAGGAGGCTATACTCGCAGGTTCTCTTCATGCAATGGATTTAACTAAGGATAGAATGATTACTGCATACAGAAACCATGTACAACCAATTGGTATGGGGGTTGATCCTAAGAATGTTATGGCAGAACTATTTGGAAAATCAACTGGAACATCTAGTGGACTTGGAGGCTCAATGCATATTTTTTCCAAAGAACATCGTTTTCATGGTGGACATGGAATTGTTGGTGGTCAAATTCCTTTAGGTGCTGGAATGGCTTTCGGAGACAAATACCATGGTAGAGATTCTGTCACCTTGTGTTTTATGGGTGATGGAGCCGTTCGTCAAGGTTCATTGCATGAAACTCTGAATTTAGCTATGTTATGGAAGCTACCAGTTGTATTCATTGTTGAAAATAATGGTTATGCAATGGGAACTTCTGTGGAAAGAACATCTAACCATACGGATATATGGAAATTAGGTTTGGGATACGAAATGCCATGTGGGCCTGTTGATGGAATGAATCCTGCTGCTGTAGCCGAAGCAATTTATGAAGCAGTTGAAAGAGCTCGCAGAAATGAGGGGCCAACATTTTTGGAAGCCAAGACGTATAGATATAGAGGTCACTCAATGTCTGATGCTCAATTGTATAGGACAAAAGATGAAGTAGAAGAGTATAAAAAAATAGATCCTATAGTACAAGTAAAAGATAAAATTTTGGAAGAAAAGATTGCTTCTGCTGAAGAACTAGAAGAAATTGATAAAAGGGTAAAAGAGAAAGTTAAAGAGTGTGAGGAATTTGCTGAAAATTCTCCTTTTCCCGACAAAAATATAATGTATGATTCGGTTTACGAGCAAGAAAATTACCCATTTATTAAACACAAGTTGAAATAATGGCTACAGTTGTTAAAATGCCCAGGCTGAGTGATACTATGGAAGAAGGAACTGTCTCTTCATGGTTGAAAAATGTTGGAGATAAGGTTCAAGAAGGTGATATTCTTGCTGAAATTGAAACTGATAAAGCGACGATGGAGTTTGAATCTTTTCATGAAGGAACTCTTCTTCATATTGGAGTTCAGACTGGAGAGACCGCTGCGGTCGATGTGCTACTAGCAATTATTGGTGATGAAGATGAAGACATTTCATCGCTAATTAGTACACAAGATTCTTCATCAAACCAGATAACTGAAGAAGCAATCGAGGATAATTTGCAGAATAATACTATTGAAATTGAACAGGGTGTTGAAATTATTAATATGCCTAGATTAAGTGATACTATGGAAGAGGGAACTGTTTCTTCATGGATTAAAAGTGTTGGAGATGAAGTTGAAGAAGGAGATATTTTAGCTGAAATTGAAACAGACAAAGCTACCATGGAGTTTGAATCATTCTACTCTGGAAAGTTATTACATATTGGTGTTGAAGTTGGTCAAACAGCAGCAGTGGACACTTTACTCGCAATTATTGGACCAGAAGGTACTGATGTTAATCAAATATTATCAAAAAATCAGGAAAACCCAGTTAAAAAAAATGAAAATTACAACGAAAATGATAAACCAAAAGTTGATTCAGATAATTCAAAAAATCTGCAAATAAATAAAATTGATAATAGAATATTCGCCTCACCATTGGCAAAAAAAATTGCAAAGGAAAAGGGGATTGATTTAATTAATATAAAAGGCTCTGGCGAGGCTGGCCGTATTGTTAAAAGAGATGTTGAATCTTTCTCTTTAATGAATCAAACATCTGTTGGTTCAAATTTAAGTAATGAATTCACTGTTGTTGGAAAAGAAAATTTGAGTGAAATTCAAAACTCTCAAATTCGTAAAACCATTGCCAAAAGATTATCCAACTCAAAGTTTAGTGCACCACATTACTATCTTACTATGGAAATTAATATGGACAATGCAGTTGAGTTCAGAAATCAATATAATTCAAATCCCACTGTCAAAATTTCTTTTAATGATATAATACTGAAGGCAGTATCAATTTCTTTAAAAAATCACCCCTATTTAAATTCTCAATGGTTTGATGACAAAATTATTTTTAATGAACACATACACCTTGGGGTAGCAGTTGCAATTGAAGATGGATTAGTGGTACCTGTTATTAAATTTTCGGATAAATTAAATATAAAGCAAATAGGTGCGCAGGTTAAAGATTTGGCTAGCAGAGCCAGAGATAAAAAGTTAAAGCCAGATGAAATGGAGGGAAGTACATTTACTGTTTCTAATTTGGGTATGTTCGGAATTGACGAATTTACCTCAATAATTAATCAACCCAATTCTGCAATTCTTTCTGTGGGATCAATTAACCAAAAACCTATAGTTAAGGACAATGAAATTGTAATTGGAAATTTGATGAAGTTAACCTTGGCATGTGATCATAGAACAGTAGACGGTGTAACTGGTGCAAAATTTTTTCAAACATTAAAAGAGATTATTGAAAACCCCGTTCGCTTACTTATTTAATTTAAATTGAATAGCTCAAAAAATATCATTGTTACTGGTGCTGGTAAAGGAATTGGATTCGAACTAGTAAAATGGTTTTTAGGAAAAAATCATAAGGTATGGGCCATTTCAAGAAATATAAATAAACTAAATAAAGTTGAATCTGATAGCTTATTTACAAGTTCAGTCGACATAACTAACGAGTATGAAATTAAGAATTGGGTTAATGGAATTAAAAAATTTAAATTTGATATTTTAGTTAATAACGCAGGTTATTTAATCAACAAGCCGTTTGAGAAAACTTCCATTGATGAATTCAAGCAAATTTATGATGTTAATGTTTTTGGGCTAGTCTCAATTACAAAAAAAATTATTCCTTCAATGAAATCTGAATCGCATATAGTTAACATTTCAAGCATGGGTGGAATAAGTGGGACACTAAAATTTCCTGGTCTATCCGCTTACAGTTCAAGTAAAGGTGCTGTTTCAATATTAACAGAACTACTTGCTGAGGAGTACAAAGAAACAGGACCATATTTTAACTCACTTGCCTTGGGGTCGGTTCAGACAGAAATGTTACAAAAAGCATTCCCAGGGTATAATTCCAATTTATCGCCAAAAAAAATCGCTGATTACATTTGTAAATTTGCACTTGAAGGCCACAATTTTTATAACGGTAAAGTTTTACCAGTTACTACCTCAAATCCCTAAAGATGGATTCAGGTCTACTTTCACTTATCCCTTTAAATTCTAAATCTCTTTGTGAAAATTTAATTGCTGATGAATGTGTTAATATAAATGTAGTAGATCCTAGAAAATCAAAATATGGAGACTTCAGATTTAAGGTAAACAATACACCATCAATAAATATTAATAGAACCAATAATTGCTACAAATTTTTGCTAATCTTTTTACATGAGTGGGCACATTATTTAGTTTTTAAAAAATATAAAAGTTTAACTAAACCACATGGAAATGAATGGAAAAAAGAATTTATTTCAATAATAAATCCTTTCCTTGATGAAAAATATTTTCCTAAAGAAATTTTGAGTCCCCTAAGAAATTTCATGTTAAATCCTAGAGCAACATTTAGCTCAGATATAAAATTGATGATGGCATTAAACTTTTACGATATAAAGAATAATAAAAAATATATTTATGAATTGAATGAAGGTTCACAATTTATTTTTAATAAAAAAAAATATAAATTAATTAGAAGAAGAAGAAAAAGATTTCTATGTAAATGTCTTTCTAATAATAGAATGTATTTGTTTTCTTATTTTGCAATAGTTGATTAAAATGAAATCTAAGTTTGACTTTTCCGATGACAGTTTTGAAATGGTTAATAACCATAAAAATCGAAAATCTAAAAGATTTGAAATTTTTAATTTAAAAAAAGTATTTTCATTGTCAGGTGAAGTTGATTATGCTTCTACTTTAGATGCCATTAAAGAGGATATTTCTTTCAAAGGAACTACATCATGGGTTTTGATTTGTTCTATTTTCATTGCTTCAATTGGTTTGAATACTAATTCCACTGCAGTTGTTATTGGTGCAATGCTAATTGCACCGCTTATGGGACCAGTACTTGGAATCGGTGTTTCTTTAGCAATCAATGATCTTAATCTTTTAAGAAATGCTTTTTTTAATTTCTTAGTAATGGTTTTTTTAAGTGTTTCCACCGCATCATTGTTTTTTTTATCTTTTCCATTACAACAAGAATCGTCCGAACTACTTTCTAGAACTAGCCCTGATATAAGAGATGTTTTTATAGCATTTTTTGGTGGTGCTGCTTTGGCAGTTGCTAAAACAAAAAAAGGGACAATCGCATCTGTAATATATGGAGTAGCAATTGCTACTGCTTTGATGCCACCTTTGTGTACAATTGGATATGGAATTTCTCAATTAAATTTGAAATATGCAGTAGGAGCTTTCTATCTATTTTCAATAAATGCAACATACATAGCTTTCGCTTCATTTGTTGTAATCAAAATACTCAGATTTCCAATGATTAAATATGTTAATTCTGCCAAAAGGAGATTGACATCTTACATTGTTACAATTCTAGCTGTTGCAGTAATGGTGCCAGCTTTTTATACTTTTAATTCTGCGCTTGAAGAATCAAGATTTAAAATAAATGCAAATAAATTCATAACTGAGCATGTTTCGGTATTAAAGTTTGGAGAATACCTTGTTGAATCCTCTGAAATTAACTACTATAACAGTGGTGAAAAAAGACAAATAATTCTAAATCCCCATGGTATATTAAATATTAATAAAGAAATAATATTTGACTTACAAAATAAAGTCTCGAATTATCCAGAATTAGATGGGGTAGAAATAATTATAAAATAATTAAAAACTTAATTTTTTTTGATTTTTTTCATAAGTCTAGACGAATAAACAAAGTCAGCAACATCCTCAGAATCACATTTAAGGATTTCATTTTTGTCTCCCTCCCATGCTTTTTTACCATTTTTTAAAAAAAGAATAGAATCTCCAATTTCCATTACGGAATTCATATCATGAGAATTAATTATTGTCGTTATATTATTCTCAACCGTTATTTCCCTAATTAAATTATCAATAACAATGGCAGTTTTTGGATCTAAACCAGAATTAGGTTCATCACAAAACAAATACTTTGGTTTCATAACAATTGCTCGAGCAATTGCTACTCTTTTTTGCATACCACCAGAAAGTTCCGAAGGAAATTTATTGTTTGAGTTTATCAAATTAACCCTATCGATAACCTCTTCAGCTGAACTTTTAATTTTTGAATTACTGTAATCCGTTAACATTTTCATTGGAAACATTACATTTTCAAGTACAGACATTGAATCAAAAAGTGCACTACCTTGAAAAACCATTCCCATTTCACGCCTTAAAGTTCTATTTTCGTTATCATTAATTTCATTATATTTTTTATCATTAAAAAACATTTCACCTGAATCAATTTTTACAAGCCCAAGCAAGCTTTTTAGCAATACAGTCTTTCCTGAGCCACTCTGGCCAATTATTAAATTTGTTTTTCCTGGAGTGAATTTCATACTTATTTTGTCAAGAACTAAATTACCATCAAATGATTTAGATATGTTTTTAATTTCAACCATTAGCCTAACAATAACTGAGTAATTATATAATTCAAGACGATTATAACAACTGACGTCCAAACAAATGAAATTGTAGCTGCTTTTCCAACCTCAAGTGCCCCACCTTTCATATAATAACCGTGATACGAAGGAATGGTAGCTAGTATAAATGCAAAAATTAAAGTTTTAATAAAAGCATAAACAACATGGAATGTTTTAAAATCCATTTGAATTCCTTCAATAAAATCTGAACTGCTTGAGAATCCAGCATAAATTGTGGCAGCATATCCACCAAAAATTCCTAAAAACATAGAAATAACTATAACTATTGGAAGTAGTAACATCGCAATAATTTTTGGAAAAATTAAATAGTTAACAGAATTTATTCCCATAACTTCTAATGCATCAATTTGTTCTGTCACTCTCATGGTTCCAATACCAGAAGCAATATATGAACCGACTTTTCCAGCTAAGATTATACACATAAATGTTGGTGCAAATTCTAAAATTATTGACTGGCGAGTAGCAAATCCAACAAGGTTTTTTGGAATTAAAGGACTTTCAATATTTAAAGCAGTTTGAATTGATACAACACCTCCAACAAAAAAAGATAAAAACGCCACGATTCCCAGAGATCCAATAATTAAGTCATTGATATCTTTAAAAATGAGCTTCTTCATTACTTTAGACTTTGTTGGTTTAATGAATACCAGCCTCAACATTAGTATGTATTTTCCAATATGTTGCAATAAATTCAAACTTTTATTTTTTTTAATATTTAAACAATAATAATAAAATAAATTTGTAATATTTAATACTAACATCAGATAATTAAGCATAAGAGCAACAATGAGAAAAATCTTATTTTTTATAATTTCATTTGTTTTACTAACATCCTGCTATTATGAAAAAACACATAATCATAATCACAATAATTATCAAAGTGGTTTACATCATTGGGAAATTCCAAGTAAAGATCCCGATCGAATAATTTTAACCTTTAATGGTGATCCTTCTTCATCAAGAGCAGTGACATGGAGAACAGATACTACAATTTCTAAGTCCTATGCTGAGATTGCTGAAGCTTTAGTAGATTCAACTTTTACTAAAAATTCTGAAACATTTATAGCTGAAACAGAAAAATTTAATTTAGGGTTATATAAATCAAACAAATCTTTTAATGTAAATTATCACAGTGTAGTATTCAAAAATTTAAAACCAAACACAAAATATTTATATCGAGTAGGAACAAATAATTATTGGTCTGAATGGATTCAATTTAAAACAGCAAATAATTATTATACTCCAACTCAGTTTGTTTATTTTGGAGATGCACAAAATGATATTTTAAGTCATTGGTCCAGAGTAATTAGAGCTGCATATCAAACTGCACCTATGGCTTCTTTTGTTATTCATGCAGGAGACTTAGTGGATAAAGCACATAAAGATTATGAGTGGGCTCAGTGGTTTAAAGCTGGAGGTTTCATTCATAGCCAGTGGACTGCAATTCCAGTAGTTGGTAATCATGAATTTCAAAGTATTGGTAATTCAAGTCCCAAGAGGTTATCAATCCAATGGAGACCACAATTTAATCTACCTGTGGAAAAAGATTTAGACAGTAAACTTCATGAAACTGTTTACACAGTAAATTATCAGGATGTTATGATTCTTGTTTTAAACTCTAACGATTTTCTTGAAATGCAGACAAATTACATAAAAAATAAATTGAGTAATAGCAAAGCAAAATGGAAAATTGTTACTTGTCACCATTCTATTTTTTCTCCAGCAAAAGGTAGAGATTTCGAGTATGCAAGAAAAAATTGGAAACCATTGTTTGAAAAATACGGAGTTGATTTAGTCCTTAATGGACATGATCATACTTACGCAAGAGGCCATGTTCCAATGAAAAGTTCTAAATTCAATAATAAAGGTGATTTTAACACTTTGTATGTTACATCGGTTAGTGGTCCTAAGCAATATAAAATTGATCTGAAAGGATTAAAAAAATATATAAACGATGGATACCACAATGATAAAATTGGAGAACAAACTCAATTCTTTCAAGTCATATCAATTGAAAATGAAAAATTAATTTACACTGCTTATAATTCTTTGGGAGAAATTTTTGATAGAGCGATGATTACCAAAGATTTCAAAACAAATAATAAAACAATTCAGAATTTTATTGAGAATTAAATCTTCAAATTAAGTTTTTACAATTTGCTTATTTTCAAAAGATTTAAATTGTTCTGTACTAACACAACTACAAATTAGATTTCTATCACCAAATGCATCATCAACTCGTTGAACGGAAGGCCAAAATTTGAATTTATGTAAAGATTTTATTGGAAAGGCAGCTTCGGATCTCGAGTATGGAAAATCCCAATCATCAGAAGTTACTTGTTCAAGAGTGTGAGGAGAATTTTTCAGTATGTTATTTTTCTGCTCCTTACTGCTAGCTTCAATTTCAAATCTTATAGAAATTAAAGCATCACAAAATCTATCAATTTCTTCTTTATTTTCACTCTCAGTTGGTTCAATCATCATGGTCCCAGGAACAGGGAATGAGACAGTGGGTGCATGAAAACCATAATCCATTAATCTTTTTGCGATATCCATTACTTCGATTCCTTTTTCCTTGAAACCTCTACAATCTATTATAAATTCGTGTGCACTTCTTTTATTTTCTCCAGTGTATAAGACAGGGTAATGACTTGAAATTCTATCTTTTAGATAATTTGAATTTAAAATTGCTATGCTTGTAGCCTTTTTCAAACCTTTTTCTCCAAGAAGTTTTATGTATGCATATGAAATCAAGCAAGCCATCGCTGAACCATAGGGTGCGGATGATACAGAATTAATATTTTCTTTAGAAATATCTAATTGAAAATGACCAGGCAGAAATGGAACCAAATGCTTAGCAACACAAATTGGTCCAACACCAGGACCCCCACCTCCGTGGGGAATTGCGAAAGTTTTGTGAAGGTTTAAATGACAAACATCAGCACCAATTAAGTGCGGGTTGGTTAGTCCAACTTGAGCATTCATGTTCGCACCGTCCATGTAAATTTGACCACCCATAGCGTGGACATATTGGGTTATTTCGGTTATTTTGTTTTCAAAAACTCCATGCGTGGAAGGATATGTAATCATTAGGCACGAGAGGTTATCTTTATAAATCTCGGCTTTACTTTTTAAGTCATTTAAATCTATATTTCCATTATCGTCAGTATTTACCACAACCACCTTCATACCTGACATTACAGCAGATGCAGGATTTGTTCCATGCGCTGAAGAAGGAATTAGGCATATATTTCTATGATAATCATTTCTTGAATGATGATATGCTCTTATTACCATTAGCCCAGTATATTCGCCTTGAGCACCAGAGTTTGGTTGGAGCGAAGTACCACTAAAACCAGTGATTATACTCAAATATTTTTCAAGTTTTTTTAACATTTCAATGTATCCAGCACACTGGTTTTTTGGAGCAAAAGGATGAATATTGTTCCAATTAGGATTACTGAGTGGAAACATTTCGATTGAAGCATTTAATTTCATTGTACACGAACCTAATGCAATCATTGAATGATTTAACGATAAATCTTTTCTTTCCAAAATTTTTATGTATCTCATCATGCTGGTCTCTGATCTATACTTATTAAAGATTTCGTGAGTTAAAAACTTGGTATCTCTTAGTTGGTAATCTTTAATTGAGGATTCATGTGAATCAGAGTCTCTGATTAATTTTTTTTCAGCCAACTCACTAAATATATCAATCAATTTGTTTATGTCCGAATCGTCGGTTGTTTCATTTATTGAAATAGAAAGCTGGTCTTTTGAGATGTAATTAAGATTGAAGTTGTTTTTTTCTGCTAGTGGTTTAATTTTTCCTGTATTAGTTCTAATGTTCAGTGTATCAAAAAATGAATCATTTAATTGTATAATTCCTAATTTTTTTAATGCGGAGTCTAATTTACATGCTTTTAAATGAATACTTTTAGCGATATTTAAAAGTCCCTCGGGACCATGGTAAACAGCATACATTCCGGCCATAACGGCAAGTAGTACTTGTGCAGTACAAATATTAGAGGTTGCTCTATCTCTTTTAATGTGTTGTTCTCTTGTTTGTAGAGCCATCCGCAATGCCCTATTACCAGACTTATCTTGAGTTACACCAATTATTCTACCTGGAATACTCCTTTTATATTCAAATTTTGTTGCAAAATAAGCCGCATGAGGTCCTCCGTAACCTAATGGTATTCCAAATCTTTGTGTACTTCCAACAACTACGTCTGCGCCCAACTCACCAGGAGATTTAAGCATAACTAGGCTTAAAATATCAGCTACGACCGCGGTTTTGACCCCAAACTTTAGATTATTAGAAATAATATACTCCAATTGAGGTATTTGACCGTTTGCACCTGGGTATTGAATTAAAGCCCCAAAAAAATCATTATTAGCTTTAAATTCATTTGCATTACCGTATATTAATTTTATACCCAACGGGGCCGACCTAGTTTCTAGTACGGATTTTGTTTGTGGTAAGACATTCTCATCAACAAAAAATGAAACAGAATTAATTGATTTCTTTTCTTTTGTTCTTTGAACATACAGAAGATTCATTGCTTCAGCTGCAGCAGTTGACTCATCAAGTAATGATGCATTGGATAATTCCATCCCAGTTAAATCAGTTACCATGGTTTGGAAATTTAATATTGCTTCCATTCTTCCTTGAGAAATTTCAGCTTGGTATGGGGTGTATGCTGTGTACCAACCTGGATTTTCAAGTATGTTTCTTTGAATTACACCTGGTGTAATTGATTCATTGTAGCCAAGTCCAATTAATGATTTGAAAACCTTGTTTTTTTCGCCCATTTCTTTAATATGGTTGATGAATTCAATTTCACTCATTGGTTTGGGTAAATCCATCCTTGAATTTAGCCTAATTGAATCAGGAATAGTGTCGCTGATTAGCTCTTCTAGTGAAGGAGAACCAATTAGCTCAAGCATATCAGATATTTCTTTTTTTCCTGGTCCGATATGCCTTCTGGAAAAAGTATGTGTACTCAATAGAATTTTTTGTTAAAGTTACTTTTTTAAGACAATAACCGAAAGAAAACCTTAGCCAATAACAATAAAGTTGTTAACTAATTAAACTAAAGTTTTTAACATCACTGAATATAAAAGGTATTAAAAAAAAAACTTAAAGTGCAAGTTTAATGATTAATATTCTTTGAACTCTTAATTACATTTTCACCTAAAGTTTTTTTGTAAGAGGAAATTACATTTCGAGCATTTTTGTCCTTAACCCCAAGTATTTGACAAGCTAAAATTCCAGCATTTTTTGCACCATTTAATGCAACTGTTGCAACAGGGACTCCTCCAGGCATTTGTAAAATTGAAAGTACAGAATCCCAACCATCAATCGAATTCGAGGATTTTATCGGAACTCCAATAACTGGAAGAGGGCTTACAGATGCAATCATCCCCGGAAGGTGAGCAGCACCACCTGCTCCTGCAATGATAACATCAAATCCAATCTTATGAGCATTACTTCCAAACTCAATCATTTTGTTTGGGGTACGATGTGCAGAAACTATTTCAACATGTGTATCAATGTTAAAAAGTTTTAAAATATCAACTGCTTCTTTCATTACTGGTAAATCACTTTTACTTCCCATTATAATAGCTACTTTCATGTCTTTTCAATTATTTTTAATGTTGATTTTACTTTTTTAAGTTCATTTAAAATTTTGTCTTTTTTACCGCCTCTCATTGTAATATGCCCTAGTTTTCTGTTTGGTTTTGTAATTTTTTTTCCATAAAAATGAAAACTCATTGAAGATTTTTTTAATATTTTATCAATATTTATTAACTCAAACTCCCCTTTAATTTTTGGAGGTCCAACTACATTCATCATTACAATGTCATTGTAAATTTTCGAATTTCCAAGAGGAAAATTAAAAATACACCTAATGTGTTGTTCGTACTGAGATGTTTCACACCCCTCAATGGTTAGGTGACCACTATTGTGAGGTCTTGGCGCTACTTCATTTATTAAAATATTATTTTTTTTATCTATAAAAAACTCAACAGCTAATAAACCTACATGATCCCAGCTTTTAACTAATTTTTCAGAAACTAACTCAGCTTTTTTTAATAATAAATCATCAATATCAGAGGGATAGCAAACATATTCTATTTGATTTGAATTTTGATTAAATAGCATTTCAAGAGCAGGGAATAGTTTAACTTCTCCTGAAATATTCCTTGATGCAATTATTGATATTTCTTTTTTTATATCAACTAAATCTTCAATCAAACAGGAACAATCTGGTAACTTTTCAATATCTCTTTTAGATAATATTTTTTTTACTCCAAATCCATCATAACCAAACCTTGCTGCTTTCCATATGAATGGAAATTTAAAATTGCTTTTATTAATATAATTAATTAAACCAGATTTATTATTGAATTTTTTATAATCAGCTGTTGGTAAACTATTAATTTTGAAAAAATCTTTTTGACTTGATTTATTTTGAATAATTCTTAAAGTTTCTGGTTTGGGATATACTTTTTTACCAATTAATTTTAATTCATCTAATGCGTCAACATTTATGTGTTCAATTTCAAATGTGATGATATCAAGATTTTTCCCAAAATTATATACAGTTTCATAATCATTTAAATCCCCCTGAAAAAATTTATTACAACCTAAACGAGCAGGTGCAAATTTATTTGGATCAAGTATGTATGTATTAATATTCCATTTACTTGTCACATCAAGAAGCATTTTACCTAATTGACCGCCACCAATGATTCCTAGTTTTTTATTTAATGGAATAAGGTTGTTCATATCATTACAAATTTAAAGCTATTTATAATATTCCCTATTCAACCCATTATACTAAATAGAATATCTTTGTATCAAGTACTTCTAAATGAAAAATATTGTTTTATTTGGTAAGCCAGGTTCTGGAAAAGGCACTCAAGCTAGCCTAATTGAAAAAAAATATAATTATATACATATATCCACAGGAGATGTATTTAGAAATAATATTAACCAAAAAACTCAGTTGGGTCTAGAGGCAAAGAAATTTATTGATAGTGGAGATTTAGTCCCCGACAATTTAACCATAAAAATGTTAGAAGATAAAGTTGAAAATTATAAAACTCCAAGTGGTTTTATTTTTGATGGATTTCCCAGAACAAAATCTCAGGCACGAGCATTGGATGAATTCTTACATACTAAAAAAACCAAAATTTCACTTGTTATTGAACTTTTTGTTGATGATAAAATTTTGATTAAAAGACTAATAGAAAGAGGCAAAAGTAGTGGAAGAACTGACGATCAAAATGAGTTAAAAATTTTAAATAGACTAGACAATTATAATGATAAGACATTTCCTTTAGTTGAATATTATAAAAAACAAAAAAAATTTTTTTCAGTTAATGGAGAAAGTTCAGTGGAAGATACATTTAAAAAACTCTGTAACATAGTAGATAAATTTTAATGACTGAAGGTAATTTTGTTGATTATGTTAAAATAAAAGTTGCCTCAGGGAATGGAGGTAGTGGTTCAAAACATTTTAGACGCGAAAAATATATTACCAAAGGTGGTCCTGATGGTGGTGATGGAGG
>PKDV01000086.1 GCA_002862715.1 Flavobacteriaceae bacterium
AGTTGTTTTGGTTTTAATAAAGACTCATTAAAGGCCTCATCTATTAACTTATGTAATATTTTTGCATGATTAAAATTATCATCCATATTGCTTCTAAAAGAAAGAACATTGCTGTCTTTGCTTATCGCCACAGAACAGGACCTAGTTGAAGTTTCAATATTTAAAATTATTGGCACTACTTTGTAAAAATTACAACTTAAGTGGAATTCCAAAATAAAATTCCAAAATTTTGATTTGAAAAATTGCGTCAAACTTTGACCTCAGTTCATTAGAAATGGCAGAATCATATCTTTGTTTTGCTTGTGAAAATTGTAAGGAAGTAGACGCTCCCAAACTAAATCTATCTAGTGCATATTGGTATGCTTCTTTTCTTGCTATTGTTGTTTTTTTAGCAGCCTCATAATTTTTTATTGCACCTTTAGCATCAGAATATGCCTGATAAATTATCCTTTCAAAATTAAGTTTTTGTTGATTCAATTGATTTGAAGATCTTAGTAAATTAACTTTGCTTCTTTGAACATTATTTTTTACGGAAAGTCCATTCAACACAGGAATTCTCAAACTTAAACCAAAATTCTGTCCATCGTTTGCACGCAATTGATCTAATATAGAGAGGTGGGGGACTACCTTTGTTTCCGATTGAGTAATTAAAACTCTTTCTCCAGTTCCTTCAACCACACCGAAGGGAATTTGAGTAAAGTCATCCGTCGATACAAGTCTGTCAGCATAAGAAACTCTAGAGTTATAGCTGTAATATCCTGATAGAGATGGTTGGTATGAAGCCTTTGCAATTTTTAGATTTGTTTTAGCAATTTCAACATTTGTCTCAGCTAATAGAATTTCATTTCTTGATTTAATGGCCTCATTATATAATTCATCAACAGATTTCTCCATTATAACTGATGAAACCATTTCATAATCATTATCAGCGATTGAAAAGTTTTTATAATCATTAATTAATAAAAGTTGAGCAAGTGAAATTCTTGCAATTTCAAAATCGTTATCAGCGTTAACTACAATCTGTTCTTGTGATGCCAATGTCGCCTCAAGTTCTAAGAGCTCACCTTTTGGTAAAACTCCAGCATTAACCAGTTCTTTAGTTTCCTTAAGCTCTGACTTTGCAACAGAGAGTTGATTTGTTTGAACAATCAAATTTTCTCTACTAAAAACTGTTTGTAAATATCCATTAACAACTAAAAGCATTACATCTTCTTTCATATCCTCTAATTGATATTTAGTTGCAAGTATTCCAAGATTTGATGTCATTAGTTGGTATATATTTCTTCTACCATTATAAATATTTATACCTAAATCAATAGAACCACTTGAAAATTGAGTGGTCATATCCTCGAGTAAATTTGTAGTTAAATTTCTATTTAATCCAACATTCCATGAATGATTTGCTGATAAATTTAGGGACGGTAAAAAATTTCCTTTTGCTTGTAGCTTAAGGGTTTCAGCATCTAACACATCCAAATATGCTTGCTTAATTTGTAGGTTATTCTCCACAGCATGTTCAACGGCAGCCTCTAAAGTCCAAGGGGTAATTTTTTTTGATTTTTCCTGCGAAAAACCTACAAACGATATTAAAAAAAGTATTAAAAAAAATTTCATAATATTTATAAACTAATTAACAGTTACATTCCAAACTTTTATTTCTTCATCTTTATTTACACCACTTATCAACTCAACATTAATTCCATCAGAAATACCGAGCTTTACATCTCTTCTATCAAAAGTCTGATTATCAATTTTAATTTCAACAAAAGGAGTTTGTGTTTTTTCATCAAATTGAATAACAGACTCTTTTAAAGCACTGACATTCTCTTTTCGCTGTAGAGTAATCGACGCGTTAGCACTATATCCAGCTTTTATATTAATTTCTTTATTCAATATTAAGTCTGCCTCAATTTTAAATTTAACTGAGCCTTGCTGATCAATACCTTTAGGCGCTATAAACCTTAGATTAGCTGTCAATGATTGATTATTAATTGCACCAAGAGACACTTTTATTTCAGAGCCTGCCTTTAACAAAATAACATCTGTTTCATCAACTTGGCCCTCAAAAATCATTCTATTTAAATCTGCAATTGCAGCAATAGTTGTACCTGAATTAAAACTATTAGATTCAATCACCTGATCTCCTTCTTCAACAGGAATTTCTAAAACTGTTCCTGGAACTGTAGCTCTAATATCAGTATTTGCTGAGCTTGAACCACCAATAGAACCCTCTTTAATAATTTTTAAATCATTCTCTGCGTTTATCAAATCTTGTTTTGCTTGATTATACTGCAACTCAAATGAAAGAAAATCTGAATCAGAAATTATCCCCTTTTGAAATAAATCTTTATTTCTTAAAAATTCTTTTTCAGTTGTTTCTAAGGAAATACGGAACTTTTTTACCCTTCCTTTTGATGCGTTTAGATTTTGTTCATTAGGAACAACTCTAATTTTTGCAATTATATCGCCTGCTTTTACTCTATCGCCTTCTTCAACAAAAATCTTATCTATGATGCCAGAGATTTGTGGTTTTAACTCAACTTCCTCCTTTGGAATTATTTTTCCAGTAACTACAATATTATTTTCTATCGTGGTTGTGAAAATTTTTTCAGTTTTAAAGTCAATGACTGACTTTTTATTGGTAGAAACGAAGAAATTAATTGTGAATATTAATGCACTGATAATTATTCCGATTATAAACAAATATTTTAAATATTTCATATTCTTAATTTTTTAATTAATCTTCTCTTAAAGCATCTATTGGTTTGATACTAACTGCTCTTTGTGCTGGAATTAGCCCAATAAGTGACCCCAAAACTACCATAAATATTAAAACTCCAATAATATTTGATATTGGGACCGTAGGGTTGGTGTATGGAAAATCACTCATATTTTTCGTAAAAAAATCAATCGTGTACAATACAAATGACCCAACTACTATTCCAGAAACCCCGGACAATAACGTTAATGTAACCGATTCAATTATTATTTGTAATCTAATTTCATCAGGTTTTGCACCTAAAGCTCTTCTTATTCCAATTTCTTTTGTTCTTTCTCTTACTGAAATTAAGAGAATATTTCCAATTCCAATTACACCACCAAACACTGTTGCAATACCAACAACTATTGACAACAATGTTAATCCTTTGGCAAACTTTTTTATTCTATCGAAAATTTCTCCAATATTAAATCCATTAACGGCGCTTTTATCGTTGGGATGGACATCATATTTGTATTTTATCAACGATTTTACCTTTTCCTCAACTATCTTTACATCATATTCGTCATGAGCAGACACGCTTAACCATCCAATTCTTTCACCAGTATTATACAAGTTTTGAAAAGTAGTAAATGGAATCCAGATATCTGAATCTTTTTCTATGCCTCCACCTGCAACAAATTTCATTATTCCGATAACAGTAAAAAATTCACCATCAATTGTAATATTATTGCCTATAGGCTCTTCCCATTCTTCAAAAAAATCATTTAATATTCGCTCTCCAATTAAACATACTTTTCTTTTATTATCAATATCTAACTGATTAAAAAATCTTCCTCCATCATAAATTTCTTTATCACTAATATTCAATATTGCTGGGAAATGTCCATAAACTCCATAACTTTCACTCTCTGAGCCTCTTTTTATTATTGTAGTTCCATTACCAAAAACCCCCCTATTGATTGCAGGTGAAATATATTTTATTTCTTTAATCCTACTTTTTAAAAAATTAACATCTTCTAATTTTAGAGAAAAATTTCTTCCTGATTTAAAACCTTTATAAGGAATGGTAGTTCCCTGAATCCAAGTAAAAAAACTATTCGGTGATACTCTTTCAAACCTTTGTTCAAATCCATTATCAAGTCCTTTGGAAGCACCCGAGAGAGTTATATAAACTAAAATTCCCCAAAAAACGCCAGTAACTGTAATTATAGTTCTAAATTTATTCTTGCCAATAGAATTTGCAGCTTCTTGCCATGTGTCGATATTTAATAAATTTCTTAACATTAGTTTCCGTTGATAGCTTCGATTGGTTTAATTTTAGTTGCTTGTCTAGCAGGCAAAAAACCAGCAAATGAACCAAGAATTATTAACACAATAGTTGCAATAATTGCAGTAGAAAATTTTATATAAGGATTAATGATGTAGAATGATTCTGACAGGCTATTACCAATTAACTCAAGACAAATTACTCCAAATAAAAGACCAGTTAAACCTGAAATTGTAGTAATAAAAATCGACTCTTGTAAAATTGAGTTAAGAATATTGCTTGGTGTTGCGCCGATAGCAATTTTTATTCCTAATTCCTTTGTTCTTTCTTTTACAATAAAAACCATAATATTTGAAACACCAATTATCCCAGCCAGTAAAGTCCCTAAGCCTACAAAACTTACAATTATTTGCAAGGCTGTTGCAAACTGATTTCTCTCATTAAGTTCATCGGAAATTTTTCTTAAAAAAATACCACCTCTATCTTTTGGGTGAATTAAATACTTCCTCTTTAATAATTTAACAATTCTTTCCCCTAGTAGTATTGCAGAACTATAACTAATATTTTCTTTTACTGATATTAATAAAGTTCCAAGTTTATCATTATTTTTTTCAATAGACTGTATTGATGTATATGGTACATAAAAAGTTTTTTCTTCATTATCTCCATCTACGTCTTCAAACACTCCTATAACTTTAAATGGGGTCCCATTTAAAATAACAAATTTATTAATGGGGTTTTCAGACTTAAAAAGTTCTTGTTTTATCAAATTTCCAATCACGGCATGCTTATAACTTCCATTTATATCATTTTGATTTAAAAATCTTCCAGATAAAATACCTATTTTTTCAATTTTTATGTATTCTGGAGATACACCTCTAACACCAAAGTTGTTGCTTTGATTTTTATAAATAGCCAGGAAATTTCGGTTCAATCTTGGACTAATTCCATCAATATAATCTCCAAAATTTTCTTCTATAATTTTTAAATCTTCATTTTCAAATCTTATTTGTCTTTGAGATTTTAAACCTCTGTATGGGATAAAGGTTTTTGTTGGAAAAATTCTCATCACACGAATGTCATTATCGTTCATAAAAAAATTTGAAAACCCATTCTTCAAGCCATTCCCAAAACCAAACAAAACAACAAAAATGAAAACTCCGAGAGCAATTGTAAATCCTGACAAAGCAGTTCTAAGTTTATTTTTACTTATGGTATAAATAATTTCTTCCCACTGGTCTCTTTTAAACATATTCACTTGCTAATTTTTGTTTTATGTGTTTATCTTCCACTATTTTTCCGTCTTTTAGGTTTACAATTCTCTTACACATACTCGCAATATCTTCCTCATGAGTTACAATAATTATAGTTTCTCCAGAATCATTTATTTTTTGAAGAAGCTCCATTAATTCATATGATGTTTTTGAATCTAAGGCACCTGTCGGTTCATCAGCTAATAAAACTCTAGGCTGAGTAACAAGGGCCCTGGCTATTGCAACTCTTTGCTTCTGACCACCAGAAAGTTCATTAGGGTGATGAGTAGACCATTCTGCAAGACCAACCATTCCAAGAAACTCTTTAGCTCTTTTTTGACGTGATTTTCTATTAATTTTTTGGAATTGTAATGGAAGAGCAACATTTTGTATTGCTGTCTTATAGGAAATTAAATTAAATGATTGAAAGACAAATCCTAAAAACTTATTTCTGTAATTGGCAGCTTTAGTCTCGTCCAGATTTTTTATTTCTTGAGAATCTAAAAAATAAGTTCCTGAATCTTGAGAATCTAAAATCCCTAAAATATTTAGCAAGGTGGATTTACCAGAGCCTGACGAACCCATAATTGCTACCATTTCACCTTCTTTGATTTCAAGATTTATCCCCTTTAAAACATGTAAGGAGTTTTTACCAAGTTTATACGATTTTTGAATATTAGATAGTTTAATCATTTATAGATTTTTAAATTAAAAATCAGTTTAATATACTACAAATGCACAAAGACATTTATTAATTTTTAGTTAATTGTTTATAAACTATGTAACCAATTATTCCAATTAATAAATAAGGTACAATCATTAAATAAACAATCCCGTCATTCAGACTTTTTGCAGTTTCAGCATCAGCACCTGTTTCAAGTACTGCACGGCACATAGAACACTGTAAAAATGGAATTTTGTAAAATAATTTTAGGAATATCATGAATAATAAGGGCTAATCATAAAGTAAACAATAACTCCAGTTACTGTTACATAAAGCCAAATAGGAAATGTAATTCTGGATAATTTTTTATGTGATTTAAAGTCTTTAAAAGTTGCAAACTTATAAGTAAATAAAACCATTGGAATAAGGACAATTGAAAGTAAAATATGTGAAATTAAAATACCAAAATACAGGTACCTAATTGTGCCCTCACCACCATATGGTGTAGAATCAGTAGTAATGTGATATGCAATATACATTACTAAAAACATTAACGATAAGAAAATATTTACCTTCATTGTAATTTCATGATTTTTTCTTTTCCCATTCTTAATGTAAAGTAGAGCAACAATTAAAAGAATGGCCGTTAAACCATTGATGGTTGCATAAATTGGGGGTAGCATTTTTAATGGTGGTATGCTTTCGAGTTTTACATTAAATAGTATTCCAACTACAATTGGGATAGTAAGTGAAACCAAAATAATTAATCTATTGTAAAATTTTGATGATTTACTCATTTAATAAAATTTTTATGTCTTCAATAATCATATCTGTCCCTTGCACTTTAAGCTCTGGTTCATCAATACCCAAATAATAAACAATTGGATTACCAAACTTATCCATTCTCGATCTAATGAAACCATTTTTATCCACTAGAGCAAAATATCCTTGATGTTCAAATCCCCCAGCAACTTTTGGGTTTATGCCTGCAAAAATATTAAATCCATTGTTAGCCAAATCAAAGACAGATTCAGGTTCAGAAGTTAAAAAATGCCAATTTTGGCTAAAAACACCTAAATTTTCAGCATAAGTTTTCAATTGCTTTGGATTATCATTTTTGCTATCGATTGTAAAAGATGCAATACCAAAATCTTGCCTATTTCCATAAATATTTTCGACCCTTCTGAGGTTCTTATTCATTATTGGACAAATAGTTGGGCAAGTTGAAAAAAAGAATTCAACAACATAAACTTTTCCAATGTAATCCTCATTAGTAATGACTCTATTGTCTTGATTTGTAAATACGAAATCTGGAACTTTTCTTAATTGACCATCAATCTCTAAAAAGGACAATGCTAGTGGGGCACTTAGCCTGGTGTTTTCAATGACTGAAGAGTCAGTTATTCTTTTAACAATTTTTGGAATGAAAATGATTCCGAAAACTAATATTATAAATGCAATTGGAATGAACGAATATTTTTTCAAAATAATAACTAATTATATTTTTTTAATGCCATCCTGTATTCGGCTAAAATTACTTTAACATCATCAACCATGTTGTTATTTATATCTGCAATTGATTTAGAATTATAACCTATAAAATTATCATCGTCTCTGTTTCCTCTTAGATTTAAGTCCTTGTCGATAATATACACATAAGGAGAAGATAAATTATCATCCAAAAAAACAGGAAGATTAAGACTATCAAAAATTTTATTAAGCTGGTCATCTTTTAAAAAAACAAAACCCCACTTAGATAAGTCTGTTCCTGTAATAGCTGTGAGTTCGTTTTTTAAATTCATGGCTTTTTCTTCGCTACCAATAGGTAGAAGAGAAATAAATTGAAAATCATCAAACATAAAGAATCTGTTATATATTTTCATATTAATATTTAAAGCTGAAGTTTTATCTTCATTTAAATCAGCTCCCAAAAAACTAATAATTGTTATTTTATCTTTTAATTGAAGATTTGAAAAATCCTTGATATCATGAACATCTTCGGTTATAACCGGTAATTTGAAAAAATTGTGCTCACCAGTTAGAAAAAATAAATATATGATAATGGGTAAAACAAAAAGGATAGTTAATACAAAATACTTCTTCATTTGAAACTAAAAATTCCAACTAACAAAACCTGAATCCATTACACCAAAAATATAGTCTGCTTCAAAAAGTAAAATAAATATTAAAAATGGAATTAGAACTAATAGAGGTAATACAATTGAAAAAGTTAGATTTCTTTTTTCATCTCGAAGATGCATAAAATCCCATGCAATATAATATGCTTTGACTATTGTTAGTAAGATGAATATCCAGTTCAATCCTTTCATCCCTAAAACTGGTTTTAATAAAAAAGGTGGTTTTAAAATACCAAGAGCAACCTCAACCGCGGTTACAATTGATAAAAAAATTAAAACACCCCAAATTTTTTGCTGGTTAGATTTAAATGTTAATAAGCCTCTAAATATTGAAAGTTTATGTCCCATTTACACTAAATAAAAAAACGTAAATACAAATACCCATACCAAATCAACAAAATGCCAATACAAACCAACCTTTTCTACCATTTCATAATGACCTCTTTTTTGATAAGTCCCAATTAAAATATTAAGAAAAATTACAACATTTATAACTACTCCAGATAAAACATGAAATCCATGGAAGCCTGTGATAAAAAAGAAAAAATCAGCGAACAATCTGTTTCCATATTCATTTCTTATTAAGTTAGCTCCTTCCACAACATATTTTGCTTGCGAAACTTTAACAGCTGACTCTGCCCTAGTTAAAATAATTTTATGACCTGATTTTGGATCAATTTTTTCTGATTTAACTCTTAAGAGAGGATTTTTTAAAAACCCTTCTTGAACTTCTGCAACTGTGAAAGTAGGAGGTTTTTCTTCAGAGAAAAACCATATACCTTTATCTTTAGTTTGATATAATCGCGGAGAACTTGATTTGGAGGTGAAAGAAGACAGAGATACACGTTTACCGGTATCCTCAGAAACAAATTGAAGAATTTGACCTCCTTTTGTTTCTAAAGCACCATATTCACCCTTAATAAAGTTTTTCCATTCCCAAGCCTGTGAGCCAACAAATACAGCACCACCTATTATTGTTAATAACATATAAAAAGCAACCTTATTTTTTTGCATTTTATGTCCTGCATCAACTGCTAAAACCATAGTTACTGATGAAAATATTAATATAAATGTCATTAAAGCAACATAATACATCGGAGCATCAACACCATGTAAAAAAGGAAAATGATGAAAAACCTCATCTGCAATTGGCCATGAATCTATATTTTTAAATCTTGAAAAACCATAAGCAACAAGAAATCCAGAGAAAGTTAAGGCGTCTGACACTATAAAAAACCACATCATCATCTTTCCATAAGATGAATCCAATGGCTTTTTACCACCAGACCACAAATCTTCATCAAAATGTTCAACAGAGCTTTCCATATCGATTACAAAATTAATGATTAAACATTATCTGAGAAAGAATAAAAAAAGAAATAAATATAACCAAAGAAAACCAAGAAAATGCCAAAATGTGTGTGCTAAAACAAAACCCAAAGGCTTATCAAAATATTTTCTTTTAATATATTTTACAATAACAAAAATTAAAATAACTATGCCAGCAATTAAGTGAGCGAAATGTGTTATAACCAAAACATATAAAAATGAAGTAGTAACTGTGCTTTCGGAGCCTGTAAAATAGTAACCTTGAGAAACTATTTCACCAAATCCCAACCATTGCAAAACCGAAAAAATTATTGCAAGAATTAACGTAGCTGCCAAATAAATTAATACAAAATTTTTCTTATCCTTAAGATTTTTAAAGGCTAACCAAAATGTAATACTACTCGATACAATTACTGCTGTACTCATATAAAATGAGACTGGTAATACAAAATTTTCAAGCCAGTCGGGCCTAGATTTACTAACAACATATGCACTAGTTAATCCAGCAAACATCATTGTCATACTTATCATGCCAAACCACAACATCATTTTTTTTGCTTTGGCTTGTGGTGTCAATAATGATGGATGAAAACTCATTTAAATAAATTTATCAAATACATATGTTATTTGCAGAAGAGAAATATAAACTATGCTGAAAATCATCAATTTTTTTGCTTGTTGTTTTGTTTTTTTTATGTACAAATTTAAACCATAAAACAAAAAAATTAACCCTAATATTAAAATAATAATTACTCCTACAATAGATAATGACAAGGTACCACTAAATCCAAATGCAGGGAAAATTGAAATTACGATTGTCCATATAGAATATAAAATAATTTGGAGTGCACTTGCATTATCTTTTTTTCTAGTTGGTAGTAAATTAAGCCCGGCAGAACTGTAGTCATCATTTGTCATCCATGCAATTGCCCAAAAATGTGGGAATTGCCAAAAAAATTGAATCATAAATAGTATACCTGGCTCAATTGAAAAATCATTTGTTGCACTAACCCATCCTAACATAAAAGGTATTGCACCCGGGATAGCACCCAAAAAAACTGATAAGGGGGTAATACTTTTCAATGGGGTGTAAATACATGTATATATAAAAACTGATATAGCTCCAAACATAGCTGTGATCGGATTCAAAACATATAAGCTAATTAGACCTAAAATCAGCATGAAAATTGATATGAACAATGCGTGCGTTACAGACATCCTGCCCGTTGGTATAGGTCTGTTTTTAGTTCTTTGCATTTTTTTATCATAATCTTTTTCAATAATTTGATTAAATGCATTTGATGATCCAGCAAGAAAAAACCCACCTATAGATAAAAAAATAATTTCTTGAAAATCTATAATAGTAGGTGCTAAAAAATAGCCAGATAACGAAGAAAAAACAACACTTAATGATAGTCTCGCTTTGCTTAAAATAAAAAAATCATTTAAAGAAATCAATGATTTAATTTGATTAGATGCATTGTTAGACATAATTTATTTGTACAATCTTATTAGAACTATTATATCTAACAATTATATTTATTATTGAAGTCTAAAAGTTATTGGAATACTAAAAGGTACCCGAACAGGTCTTCCTCTTTGCTTTCCAGGTGTCATTTTTGGAAGCTTTGCTATAATTCTGTTTGCTTCCTTTTCAAGGTTTTTGTCAGGTCCTCTAGTTCTAATTCCAGTTATTGATCCATCTTTATCGATTACAAACTGAACATAAACCCTGCCCTGTATACCCATTTCTTGAGCAATTTCAGGATACCTAAAATTCTTTGAAATATGCCTTGCCATTTTTTCCTGAAAACATTTTCTCCTTTGTGATTTCTTTACTCTTTCGCATCCAGGAAAAAGGGGAACATCTTCAATTATAGCAAAAGGAACATCAACATCAACTTCTTCTTCTAAAACTTCAACTTCTTCTATAATTTCTTCTTGTGTTGTCTCAGTTGATTCAATAACAGTCTCCTCAACTTCTTCTTCATCTTCTACAACCTCAATGATTTCTGGAGCTGGTGGTGGTGGTGGCGGTGGTGGTGTCTTTAGCTGTTCTGTTATTGGAATCATTTCATCATCATCGGTTTCAACATTTAAAGCTTCGTAATCATATTTAGATTCATATGTACGAAACTCAATCACACGCCATGTTACAAATACAACAAAACAAAGAGCAGCCGCAAAAAACAAGGGAATGTTCTTTCTTAAGTCTGCATTTGGATTTTTTTTCGGTTTCATATAAGCAAATTCAAAGCTAAAATAGGGATTCTTGAAATATCATCAGCTAATCTTTATCAGGTAATCAATTTTTTGTATTCGTCACTTGAAAGTAATCCATCAATTTCAGATTGATTATTGAAAATGATTTTTATTATCCATCCTTTTCCATATGGATCTTCATTAACTAGCTCAGGATTTTGTTCTAAGTCTTCATTAAACTCTATAATTTCAGAAGTTAAGGGAAGAAAAAGATCTGATACAGTTTTAACTGCCTCGACAGTCCCAAATACATCTTCTTGATTTAATTGCTCACCAACCGTTTCAACTTCCAAAAAAACAATATCACCTAATTCACTTTGTGCAAAATCAGTTATTCCCACAGTAGCTTTATTTCCTGAAATTTCCACCCACTCGTGATCTCTTGTATACTTTAAATTTTGAGGTACGTTCATAAAAAAATTTATTAAATGTAGTACAAATTTTATTCAATTTCCAAAGTTGTACCTAAGTGTTAAACCACTTCTAATATTTGTTTGTGGGAAAGAAGTTGAAATTTCAAATTTTGAAAATGTGTGATCATAGAAAAATAAAGCTGTAAAGTTTCTAGATAAATCATAATCAGCTGACATTTTTAATGACCAAAGTTTCTGACCGGCAGTAACTTGATTATTTAATAAATCTAAATTTCTCACATATGTAATATTGTTCCGCATAGTTAAATCGGCTTTAATATTAATATCACCATTTAAATTTGTTGTTCTTCCTCCAATATTGGTTTTAAATTTAACTTTCTTAAACCTGTAACCAGTTCCCAAAACAAATTCATTTCCAGTAGTCTCCGTTAATAAATTGTTGTCCAACGATAATGAAAGTGCTCTATCTTTTCTTATCTCAGCACTCAGCTGAAGGCTATTTTTAAGTACAAAATCAATTTTTACAAGAGGATTAAATTGTTCAACTAGATTTATATTTGAATATATAATCTCGTTCATAAAATTTCCAGATTTGTCCTTTTTTAAAGGCAAGTATTCAAGATTTGTTGAAAAAGAATTTAACGTATGGCTAGCTCTATATCCATGTGACAATGAAAATCTGTTGAATATTTTTTTAAAACTCTTAAGGTTCATTAAACCAGTATATTGTAAACTCCAATTGGGAAGAGGGAATGAGCGCATGGCTCCAAGTTGAACTTTATTTGGGTCAACCCCAGTGTAAGCGGATAAAAATGATGGAACTAAAACCGCTTGATTATTTTTTCCAAAACCAACAGGAAACCCATCTTCATCAATACTAGATGTAGGAATATTGTTTAATTTGGCAAGTCTCTGAGCAATTATAATTCTGTTATCTTTTAAATTATTAAAATTTTCAGAATTTTTCCCTTTTGATTTGAAAGAAGTCTTTAATAATATTGATGAAATTTCAAAGTTTCCAAAAATTCTAGGAGATAAAGAATTATAATTACCACTCATATCTACATTAAAATTTTCACTAAAATTTTTAGAGTAAATTTTATTTCCTGATAAATCTAACTTTAAGCCATTAATTAGACTAATCTCAGCGTTGTAATTAAAATCAAGGTTATGTACAGTTGAGTATGGTTGATTAAAATTTGGAAAGTTGGTTAGCCAACCTTTCTTTGCTGCCTCGTATCTTAAATCTTTTTGGCTACCTAAACTAAAGGAAATTCCAGGATTAGATGTCCCAAGAAATCCTATATTTTGGGTATAACCAGGCAAAACCGTACCATTTGTTTCGGAGTATGAAAATTGAATATTCTCTAACAGAGTTACTGCCCCAATTATTGAATTTAAAATATTAGTACCAATATTATTTTTTGATTTTTTTTTCTTAATTAAACCAACCCGGTTATATAACGACTGTAAATTTGCTCTCCCAGAAAATTTACTAGAATTGGCATTTTGTAACGTATGTACTATCCCTAATGAATTATTATTTTCATCTACAACACTTTTTAATGATGAGGAGCCTCGTTGCCAATTAAAATTTCCATTATAGGAATAAGTAGCATTTAGAAACGAAAGTAAAGGGATAAATTTAAATGGGATTTGATAAGTCAACCCAATAGACTGATTGAATTGATTCATTTCACCAGTATTCCACAAACCATCCCAAATATCAAACTCAGTTTTTGATGAATTTTCTAAGTCGTCATCATTAAAATTTCTGACTATATTATTACTTGATGCAGAAAAATCTAGTCTCAACGAATTGGTTAAGTTGTGATTAACAGTAAATAACCAATCAAATAAATAGTTTCTCTGCTGTAAATCCGGTAATGAAATTTGGTTTGAGTAATCAACTCCCTCAAGATAAATTTGCCTGAATCTTTGACTTTGAAATATTCTGTTTATGTTTGAGGTTACTGAAAGCGAAGATGGTAACAAGTTAAAATTAAGCTCTGATAACCATTTTAAATAATTTTTTGAAGAAATGAATTTTAATTTAGACAAAGGCTTTATCGATAGTGATTCAAATGAATAATTATATCCGGCTCCGATTCTCAAATTTTGAAAGTTATAGTCCTCAATTTCATAATCTGATCTTGTCTCTTGGTTAAATGAATAAGAAAAATCAAAATTTTCTAAATCAAAAAAATCTTGGTTTGACTCAGGATTTCTTTGTTTCCTTAAACCTATAAGATTAAAACTTTTAAGTTTTGTGGTACTAATTGCTTGTTTCTTAATGGAATCTCTTTGACTTAGCCTATTAGAAGTATCCAATCGATTTTTAAGTTTAATGTCCTTAAAATATGGATCGTACTCTGGCGTAATTGTTTCTTCATTGTAACTATAGCTCAATGGAACAATAACACCCCATTTTTTTGGAAACAACATCCCAGCATTAACACTTGTTGAAACTGCGAACGATGTTATATCGTCTTGACTTCTTTGGTTAGGAGATTTATCGATACTTCCAAATCCAACAGAAGTTTTGGCTCCATTTACAGAAATTTTTGCAAAATCAGCAAGTGAAGCATCAATATTTGCAACTGCTGCCCAACCACCTTTTGAATCGATTTCTGAAAGACGTAATTCGTTGAACCATACCTCACCACTTAAAGTTTGATTTGGTTCAACACCTGGATTTTTTACCCCAACAACTAACGTTCTTATTGCACCAAGCGACGGATTACCTTTAATAGAAAATTTATATTTTTTTTCTCCAGGTAGGGATGAATTTAAATCAAATTCTTGAATTAGATTTAAATCCTCATCAAAAAAAGTTGCTCCATTAATATTTCTGTTAGCAATTGATTTAGCTTTTAATTTTGTTAAAATCTCAATTGGTATATCAATTTCGTTATCATCAACCTGCCATACTTCATCAGCGGATAGATTATTAGAAATTCCCCTTGAATATGCAGTTGGTTTTAGTGGGATTTCAATTTGATAATAATTTTCATCAATATCTGAACCAATTCTTATGAATGCAGATATACGTGAATCTAATTCTTCGTCTACTCCCTCACCAGGTAGTGGAGTTTTCCCAACAATTGATTCTGCATGAATAAACATTCTTATTTTCTTGTATTGTCTCATATCTAAATCAATATGTTTATAAACCCCTTGGCTATCCTTTGACTCAAGTTCTGTTACTTTCAGTGAGAGAGATTGTTCATTTTCCCTTATTAAATTATTGTATGTATTTAAAGTCTCTCTCTCAATTCCTGGTGGAAGTTTATACTGAATCGGAGTTCTTCTATCGTTTTCCAAAATATTAACCCCTGTTATTTCAAGTTGGGTATTTGTGTAATTAATTCCTTGATTATTAAGAGGAATATCAAGTCTTTTCCAATCAGACCTGACCAAGTCTAGTGTACCAAATCTAAATACAACAGGCTGTGAAAAACCGGTAACCATCATTCTCATGAATCTAACCGAACTCAAATCTTGCATGCCATTAATCGATTCGAAATAATTGCTAAAAAGTGGAGCATCATAATGATTTGGATTTACAGGTATCCTGAACTGAAGCCATCTAGAATTTATATTATCTCCATTTGGTAATTGAATATTTTGATTTTGTCTTACATCAACAATAAATGGATGTGAACCTACTTGCATATTTTTTGATATAGGTATTCTATATTGAAAATACTTATCAATAGTATTCATTGTATTGTCTTTATTGATGTCCTCTGAATCGGGATATGTATACGAACCTCTAAACTGCTCAGTTACTTCAATTGGAGAATTTCCTTGAGTACCATTATAATTTTTATAACGTTCCAATATTGAACCATTTTCTTGAGCGAAATAAGTATAATTATCCCCTGCTGGATCATTAATTGGTCCATTTGTATATATTAATTTTTCCTCTTGATCATTTAATCCATCTAATCCTAAGTCTTGATTTGTTCTATTTTGTTGGTTTAAGTCAAATGCATAAACTAAAGATTGACTCGCTGGAGTCTTGCCCCATGCTGTGCTATAAACATTTGAATTTTGTTGACTGGATGGCAAACCGTTTTCAAACTGTTTCCTACCGTCTTTTAAAATATCTTCCGAAATACTTCCTAAATGAAAAACTAAATTACCTAGATTATCATTATTGTTTTCGTTATCTGAAAATGTATCCAAAAGCCAAAACTCAATGTGCTCGACTGATGACTGATTAAAATTAGTAGTTGTCATCGCCCTTGTGATTCCAGCCCAATTATTTTCAGGGTTTTCTCCAAAATTTGCAGAATTATTATATGGTCCTTTTTCATTCGGGTAATAAGCTAAATCTAAAGTGTACTGGATTGTAGATTGCCCCTGAACAACATCCTGTTGCGGAAATACTTCATTAATAAAAATTCTTCTTGTCTCATTAATTGATAAGTCATTATCAGAAATTCCTGAGGGACGTTTTCTCGAATAAAAAATAGGGTCAATATTATACCATGCAAGTTTTGCCCTATTAAAACCTGCACTTAAGTCATTATTCTCAATTCCAGAACCTTGAAGTGGTATTGAATTTGAAGTTGCAGGAATACTTGACAAAGTCCATGAACTTGTATCCCGAATATCAAGATTTGTTTGAGTACCCTCAAAATCATCAATATAAGCTGTTGCTACATCGTTTAATTTATTTGATTTTGGAGTACCAACATTTAAATAAGCAGCCTCAGCTCTAACAGAAATATTTGAAGCAAATTGAGTATCAATATTTGGAAGTTTATTCACCATTCTTGTTAAAAAAGGTATATCCTTTGAAAAAATTGCATTAAATCCTATCATTGTATTGTTTACAGGCTCTGAACCGTAATTTGACTTTTGGGTTATTGGCCTCTCACTAAGTCTCATATATGTTCCACCAATAAGTAAGTCATCATTTATTTTATGTTCAGCAGTGAAACCTGAAAATCTTTTATTTTGTTGTCCAAACAAAGTGTTGCTTTCAGTTGAAACTTCGATTGGAATATTTGAATTTTTTAGTGATTCATTTATAATTGTTACTCTTCCTAATTGATAATTTACTGTATAATCAGAGCCTTCTGTTAAAATTTGACCACCAGCGGTTACTTTTACTGACCCACGTGGTATATTAAATGTTCCTAATGATATTCCCTGTTCAGATGAAGATGATTTATACTTTCCTTTAATTTCAAATTTATTGTATCTCTGATAATTTTCTGCATCTGTTTTTACACGATCGTACATTTCTTTAAAAACATATTTAGACTGATTTTCATTATATAAATTTCTATCCAAATAATTTTCCTGTGGATTATTAGACTTTAGGGTATCAAACAAAAACTTTCCAAAAGGCTCAACACTTGGAAAAATAATTTGACCATCTTCTGGCAATACAGTAATACCAGAAACAAAATCAAAAAATCCATCACCATCTGAGACTATATCCGCATATATATTTAATTTATCTAAACCAAAAAGGTTCAATAAAATTTTATTTTCAA
>PKDV01000021.1 GCA_002862715.1 Flavobacteriaceae bacterium
TTTTTTCGATTTGTTTCTTTTCGATCCAATTTCTATTAATCCCTACAAGTTCTAAGTTTTTTCTTACTATTTTCCTCCTATATCTAACAACATGATATACGAAGGGATAAATAAAATCAGAGATTATATAGAGTAATTTAAAGGGCAGTGCTGATAGTATGATAAAAAATGGCTTTGAAAAATAATAAACCAAAAAATTCATCGAATGTGTTAAGAAGATTATTGTTATTAAAAACTTTTTCTAGATATGGCAATAACTCGTGTGCTTCATTAACTTTAGCAATAACTTTAGAATTTTCGTCAATCAAAAAAAGCTGAGGTATTGATTCAACTCCGTAGTTTTCAGCAATTGGATCGTCCCACCTTTTCAAATTTGAAACATGATTCCATAACAGTTTATCATTTTCAATTGCCTTTGTCCAACTGCTCATTCTAATATCTAAGGAAACTCCAAAAATTTCAAGTCCTTTAGGATTGAATTTATCGTATAATTTTACCAAATTGGGATTATCAACTCTGCACGGACCACACCAAGATGCCCAAAAATCAACAATAGTATATTTTCCTTTGGATAAATATAATTCTTCAATTTCACCGCTGATATTTGGTGCAGAAAAATCTGGAGCAATATCACCAACATTAACATCTGACTCTTCAGAGCTATCGTCTGGTTTAATTAATTCTTTGATATTCTTACCCGCTTTCGTACTTTTTAGAGTTTTACTGAATTTGACATAAACTTCGGATGCTTGTTCTTTATCAACTCCTCCAGTTGCAATCAATTCTTCAAGTATTAACGCAGATAAGTATGCTTTTGGATTAGACTTAACATATTCAAATTGAAAATCATTAAATTTATCTTGCATTTCAATCAATTGCTCTCTGGTATCTAAAACTAATAAAGAGTCTCTTGAAATCATTGCATTTCTCATTTCGTTTTGAATTTCTATTAAGTCATTTATTATCGGATTTGATAATTTAATATAATCCCTAAATTCTTTATTCGATTTAGTTCCAGTTGCTTTTGAAGACCTAATACTGTCTTTATAAATTTGAACATTAATATTTCCTGATTCTATAATTATTGGAATTACATCTCTGTTACCGTTCAGCAGCAAATAATGCATTTCAGGATATTCAATTTTGCTTGAATATGTCGCAATACCATCTAAAATTCTGAGAGTATCAACAGTTTTTGGCTGATTGTTTTCATCAATTGCTATTAGAAAAACCTCCTTATCATTTTCTAAATCAGCAGAAATATTAATTGTATAATCAGTACTATTGCAGGACACAAAAAATGCGGATAAAAGCAAAAAAAGGAAAATTTTTCTCATAAATTTTTTTGTAAATGTAAAAAAAAGTAACATTTAAATGTATGCTAGTTTGTTTTTAAGTATTGTGAATTTCAATATTTATTATTTAGGCTTATTTTTGGAAAAATTTTTATATGTCATCAAATTCATTTGGAAAAATTTTTACACTAACCACTTTTGGTGAATCTCATGGTTCTGCTATTGGTGGAGTAATTGATGGTTGTCCAGCTGGAATTGCCATTGAAATTGAATCAATTCAAAATGATTTAAATAGAAGAAAACCTGGTCAATCAAAAATTGTTACTCAAAGAAAAGAAGGGGATAAAGTCGAGTTTTTATCAGGAATATTTGATGGTGTAACAACTGGAACTCCAATAGGATTTTTAATAAAAAACACCAATCAAAAATCAAAGGATTATTCACATATCAAAGAAAATTACAGGCCATCCCACGCTGATTTTGTTTATGATAAAAAATATGGATTTAGGGATTATAGGGGAGGAGGAAGAAGCTCGGCAAGAGAAACAGCATGTAGAGTTGTTGCTGGAAGTATAGCAAAACTATTGATTAAGCCAATTTCAATTCAGGCTTTTGTTTCGTCAGTTGGTAATATTTCTTTAAATAATCCACATTTAATAAGCGACTATTCGTTTATTGAAAAAAATCCAGTTAGGTGCCCCGATAAAGAAGTTGCATTAAAAATGGAAAACCTAATAAAAGAAATTAGAAAAAAAGGCGACACTGTTGGTGGTGTAGTGACGTGTGTAATTAAAAACATGCCTGTAGGCTTGGGAGAACCAGTTTTTGACAAACTACACGCACACATTGCTAAAGCAGTGCTTTCCATTAACGCTGTTAAAGGATTTGAGTATGGGAGTGGCTTTGGGGGTTGTTCTTTGTTAGGCTCTCAACATAATGACATTTTTAATTCAGACGGCACCACCAAGACAAATTTTTCAGGTGGAATTCAGGGAGGAATTAGTAATGGCATGGATATTTACTTTAATGTTGGTTTTAAGCCAGTTGCAACAATTATGAAAAACCAAAATTCGATAAATACCAAAGGCGATGTAGTTAAGATAGTTGGAAAAGGAAGACATGACCCGTGTGTTGTTCCAAGAGCTGTTCCAATTGTTGAGTCAATGGCCGCTCTTGTTCTTGCAGACTTTCAATTAAGAAATAATAACTCAAAGATTTGAAATGAAAAAGCTTGCATTACACTGGCAAATTTTAATAGGAATGTCTTTTGGGGTGTTATTTGGTTTGGTTATGACACAATTTAGTTTTGGTAAACATGTAATTGTAGATTGGATAAAACCTTTTGGAACAATTTTTATTAATGTTTTAAAATTAATTGCTGTTCCTTTAATTCTTGCATCACTAATAAAAGGTGTATCGGATTTAAAAAATATATCCCAACTTTCAAATATGGGGTTGAGAACAATCATATTATATTTGTTAACAACATTAACAGCAGTTTCAATTGGCTTGGGTATAGTAAATTTAATTAAGCCAGGTAATTCTCTCTCTGAAACAACAAGAACTGAATTATTAAATAGTTATGCAAATGACGCAGCTAAGAAACAATCTGTGGCCGAAGTACAAAAAGATGCAGGCCCTTTGCAGGCTTTGGTTGATTTAGTTCCTTCCAATATTTTTTCTGCTTTGCAAGACAATGGAAATATGCTTCAAGTCATATTTTTTGCTTTATTATTTGGTTTGGCACTTGTTTTAATTCCCAAGAAAAAATCAAAACCAGTAAAAGATTTTATTGATTCAGTTAACGATGTTATTCTAAAGCTAATTGATTTGATTATGTTAACTGCGCCTTATGGTGTTTTTGCTCTTCTAGCTGCAATAGTAGTTGAAGCTCCTTCAATAGATTTATTTAAAGCCCTTGGTTTATACACCATTACTGTTATTTGCGGTTTAGCACTTATGATATTATTTTATGTTACTATAGTTAGAATAATCACAGGAAAAAAAATTGGTAATTTTTTAAAAGGGATTTCCCCTGCTCAACTCCTAGCATTTTCAACAAGTTCATCTGCAGCCACGCTTCCCGTAACCATGGAATGTGTGACAGATAAATTAGATGTTGAAGAAGAGGTTAGTAGTTTTGTTTTACCAATTGGTGCAACAATTAATATGGACGGTACAAGCCTTTATCAAGCCGTTGCAGCAGTTTTTATTGCACAAGCTTTTGGGATTGATTTAAATTTTAGTGCTCAGATAGGAATTATTTTAACTGCAACATTGGCTTCAATTGGGTCTGCTGCTGTCCCAGGAGCGGGAATGGTTATGCTCGTTATTGTCTTAGCCCAAGCTGGAATACCAGAAGCTGGTTTGGCACTTATTTTTGCTGTAGATAGGCCATTAGACATGTGCAGAACAAGTATAAACGTAACCGGAGACGCTAGCGTTTCAATTATAGTATCTAAACTATTAAAAGTAAAATAGAATTTTGATTAAACTATTTCCAGTTCATCAGTTGTGGTTTTAGTTTTAAATGATCCATAATTAATAATTACTTTATTTTTTTCAAGTTTTTCAATTATTCCAACTGATTTACTGTCAATTAATCTTACCGAATCACCTTCCTTAAAATTATATTTATTTAAAAATCTTTTTTTTGATTTTTTTATAATTGTTTTTTTTTCGTTCTTAATATTTTCAACTTTTTTTTCAATCTCTTTTTTTACACTTATTTCATTTCTTTTTTCTTTTCTAAGAACAGCAGCAGGTTTTGTTTTTCTTTTTGAGTTTTCATATTCAACAATTCTTAATAGTTCTGCAACAAGTGCTCTTTTTTTATTGGAGTTAAAAAACTTAACTGCTGCGTTGTTTACCTTATTTCCAAGGGTAATCATTCGTTTTTCTTTATCGTACAATTTTTGATATTGTTCTAATTTAATTTTAATTTTTTGATTTAAAATATCTAATTTTTCATTTTCTTGTTTGTTTTTTATCGAAGCTTCTTGTAAAATTTTAGAGTTTTTATTTAAAGATGCTCTTTCCTTTTGCAGTTTAGCAATGCTAGCATCAAATCTCACTTTTCCTCTATCAGTTTTCTTTTTTGCTTTGTTTATTAAATCACGGGGAATTCCATTTTTTTCAGCTACTTCAAATGTAAATGAGCTACCAGCTTCTCCAGTAACAAGATTAAATGTTGGTTTTAAATTTTTATTATCAAACTCCATATTGGCATTTACCATATTCGGTAATTCGTTGGCTAATAATTTTAAATTTGAGTAATGTGTTGTAATTGCTCCAAGTGATTTTCTCTCATAAAAAACTTCTAAAAATATTTCTGCTAAAGCGCCACCGAGCTCAGGGTCAGATCCAGTGCCAAATTCATCTATGAGAAAAAGAGTTTCTTCATCGCATTTTTTTAAAAATTTATGCATATTCTTAAGTCTGTAACTGTAAGTGCTCAGTTCATTTTCTATTGACTGATTATCTCCTATATCAGTAAGAATTTTGTCAAATACACACATATGGCTTTCCTCACTTACAGGAACAAGAAATCCGCTTTGAAACATCAATTGTAGCAATCCAATAGTTTTAAGAGTAATACTTTTTCCTCCAGCATTTGGGCCTGATATAACCATAATTCTATTATTTACATCAAAATGAAGATTTTGTGGATATGTCGGTATTTTCTTTTCTTTATTATTTAAATAGAGTAGAGGGTGATATGCTTTTTTTAAGTCTAATTCCTTTTTTGCAGAAACTTTAGGTTTTTTTGCATTTATTTCCCTGCCTAAATAAGCTTTCGCAGCTGTTATATCAATGCTTGTTAAAAATTTAGAGTAATTGTTTAAATCTTCTTCGTATATCCTGGAAAAATTTGTCAATTTTCTTAATATAAAATCAACTTCCTCTTTTTCATCATAAACTAAATTTTGAAGTTCTTGTGAGTACATTAACGTAGCTTGTGGCTCTATGTAAATAATACTCCCAGTTTTACTACTACCATGGATCACCCCTTTGATTTTTCTTCTGTACATCGACTTAACCGCAAGTACTCTTCTATTTCCTATTACTGTTTCTCTTATTTCATCTAAAAATCCAGAAGTGTGATATGTACTAAGTGCAGCTCCAAAACTCTGACCAATTTTAGACCTTACATTATTAATTTGCTTTCTTACAGAAAATAGTTTTTCAGAAGCTGTGTCCTTAATTTCACCAAACCTGTTAATTATTTTGTTTATCTCAACAGGCAATTCCTTAATAATTTCTAAATGACTTGTTGATTTATGAAGCGTTGGAAATAAATCCTTATTTTTTTTAAAAAATTGAATTAAAGTATTTGATTTTTCGTTTATTTCAAGAATTTTTCTAAAACCCTCAATCTCAATTTTACTATTTTCAACAGAAAGGAGTGAAATTTCGTAGTAAGCGTC
The DNA here is from genome assembly GCA_002862715.1 of Flavobacteriaceae bacterium. Classification (GTDB taxonomy): domain Bacteria; phylum Bacteroidota; class Bacteroidia; order Flavobacteriales; family Flavobacteriaceae. The sequence goes on from PKDV01000021.1 coordinate 5,723, forward strand.
CTCAAATCCATGATTTGGTATTTGTTTTTCAATTTCAAAAGAATGAAAATATTCGTTAGTTTTTGATATTAGTTCCTCAACTTCTAAAATTAAGTTACGGGGCTCTGTTGCTAAAATTTCCTTTTTTCCAACCTCCGTAGAACATTTTTTAGATGCCAATGATAAAATTTGATAAAATTCTAAATCTTCCAGAGTTTTTTTTGAAATATTTTTCATGTTAAATTTTCCTAACTTCAAGCAAAACAAAAATAGTTTTTTTATGCAGGTAAGATTAGAAAAATCTTGGCAAAATATGTTAAGCGATGAATTTGAAAAATCATATTTCCTGAAATTAGTTCAGTTTGTAAGATTACAATATCAAAACAACACTTGTTATCCAAGAGGAAAAAATATTTTTAAATCTTTAGACATGTGTCCTTTTAATAAGGTTAGAGTAATAATTATTGGTCAAGATCCGTATCACGGTCCTGGGCAGGCAAATGGTATGTGTTTTTCTGTTTCAGACGGTACTACACATCCACCATCATTGATAAATATTTTTAATGAAATGAAAAATGATTTAAAAAAACCTTATCCAACATCAGGAGATTTATCACACTGGGCAAAGCAAGGTGTTTTATTATTAAATTCAATTTTGACTGTTAGAAGAGGAGAGCCTGGTAGTCATCAAAATCAAGGATGGGAATTTTTTACTGATGCAATAATTCAATCTATAGCTAAAAATAAAAGTGGAGTGGTGTACATGCTTTGGGGAAATTATGCCAAACAAAAAGCCAAAATAGTTGATAGAAATAAAAATCTTGTGTTAGAGTCAGGTCATCCCTCCCCTTTAAGCGCAAATAGAGGGTTGTGGTTTGGAAATAAACATTTTAGTAAGTGCAATTCATTTCTAAATGAACCAATAGAATGGTAAAAACTTTATTGTTGTTGTTGCTGTTGTATCATTTCAAGATTTTTTTGATAGCTATTTACATCCTCTTTTTCAATTGTTTTCTCATCCCAAACAGATTTAGTTTGTTTGACAATCAATTTTTTTGTTGATAAATTAACTTTAACATCCATTTTTTGCTCTTCATTTCCTTTATAGACTCCTTTTACCGGGGCGCAATCATTGTAATTTCTACCAATTCCAATTTTAACGTGCAGGTCTTGACAAATACAATTATTGGTTGGATCAATACCTACCCATCCATGATTTGGTATATACACTTCAACCCAAGAATGTGTGGCTCCGTCGCCTCTTATTCTTTCAGAACTACAAACATAACCACTAACATATCTTGAAGGAATATTTGATAAACGACATAACTGTAACATAACATTTGTGAAATCTTGGCAAACACCTAAACCTAGCTCCCAAACTTTATCTACACTTGTATCGACTTTGGTGATTCCTTTTTTATATTTAAAATTTTCATACACGTATTTGTTAAGTTTTAAGACCAATTCAAAGGGAGATAAATTTTTAAGATCCATTTTCTTCAAAGCTTTTTTTGCTTTTTTATTTGCGTTATCAGCGCAGTGAGTAAATTCAAAAAAATCAATGTTTTCAGATTTGAGTTTATTAATTTGATTCCATGATTCTTTTATATTAAGTTCATTTTTTGGTAATTCAACTTTCTTGACTAAAATTTCAGCCTCAGATTCGATAGAAAGATTTTTGTGTGGTAACAAATAGTTAAAAAAACCAACTTTATTTCCATACCAATCAAAATTTGTATAAATATTTGGATTTCCAGTAATTTTCAAAGAATGTGAAATGACTTGTTGATTGGCATCATTGTATGGGTATAAAATAATTTGATTTGAACTTTCAACTACAAAATTTGAGTATGAAAAAGATGTAATGTGACTTAAATATAGTTTCGACATATTTAATATAATTGAGAGAAATATGTTTTTGTTATTAATGAATAAATATGATTTAAATCAGATTTTATTTTTTCTAAAAATGTTCCTAACTCAATCTCATTTATGGACTCTATAGACGAATAACCAACATAATTATCAAGTTTTTTTACATGAAAAAGTAACTCATTATCTATTTTATTGTTGTATTTATTAAGTAAACTAACATGAACAGATAATTTTCTTAAAGAGTATTTTATAGATCTAGGAAAAAATTCATTTAATGAAATTAGTTCGACAATATTATTGACATTAAAAATTGATTTGTACGTCTTTAAATAAATTTGGTATCCCCCAATAGAGAGTAAAAGATTTTTCCAGAAAACACTTTCTTGTAATGCATAATCATTTTTTGTCAAGTCATTAAAACGATAGCTAAGAAAATCAACGCTTTGCAAAGTTCTTTCATAATACTTACCTAAATTCATAAATCCAAAAGCATTTCCTCTCTCTTGAGTCAAATCAGCATTGCTGTAATACATCAAATTGAAATTCAATAAATCTTCAAGAAAAACAATCGGGTCTGAACGTCTAAATTTTTTCCGTATTAATCTGTCAGAAATATTTAGATAGAATTTATTTGAAGAGAGCCAAACCTCTTTGGAAATATGCTCTTGAACTCCTCTAGCGTTTTCCCTCGACTTTTTTATAATATTAATTAACGTATTTGGATTTAGTTCATCAAATAACATAAAATCAATTATTGAAATTGCATCATCATACTCATATAAATCTTCCAAGCTATCAATATTCATGTAAGTTTTTAGAATTCCATTCCAGCTACTGTAATCTCCAGAATCAAGTGTTGAATTGTAGTTTGTTATAATTAAATTCAATAAGCCATAAGACCTTTCCATATAGCGATCCATCCAAAACAAATTATTCGCAACTCTACTTAACATATACTCAAATTACCCATGTGTCCTTACTTCCACCCCCTTGTGAACTATTAACAACTAAAGAGTTTTTCTTTAGTGCAACTCTGGTTAGTCCGCCAGGACATACCTTTATTCCTTCAGCTCCATAAATTGCGTATGGACGAAAATCTACACACCTAGGCTCCATACTTTCATTTAAAATACAAGGAGAAGTTGATAGGTTTAGAATCGGTTGAGCAATAAAGTTTGATGGATTTTTTTTTATTTTATAAAAATATTTTTCAATTTCAATATCGTCTGCTGAATTACCCATCAACATTCCATATCCACCACTACCGTCTGTTTTTTTAATAACATGACTTGTAATATTCTTTTTTACATAATCAAAATGTTCAGAGTTTTCAAGTTGATATGTTTCAATATTTTTTAAAATAGGTTCTTCATTTAAATAATATTTAATTATTTGTGGAACATATATGTAACTTGCTTTATCATCAGCAACACCAGTACCTGGTGCATTTGTTATGATTACATTTCGCTTTTTATAAGCTTCTAATATCCCAGGAACACCTAGAACGCTAGACTGATTGAAGGAAATTGGATCTAAAAAATCATCATCAACTCTTCTGTAAATTATATCAACTTTTTCTAGTCCTTTGGAGGTTTTCATAAAAACTTTGTTGTTGTCCATAAGTAAGTCTCGACCTTCAACAAGTTCAACACCCATCAGCCGTGCAAGAGTTGAATGTTCATAATATGCAGAATTATACAGGCCTGGAGTGAGAAGGACAATTGTTGGATTTTTTTTATTTGATAGAGATGCAAGCTGTTGATATAATATTTGAGGATAATTTGAAACATCTTTAATTTTTTTCTTTGGCATAATTGAGGGGTACAATCTTCTGCTTATTTGTCTATTTTCTAGCATGTAACAGACACCAGAAGGAGTTCTTAAATTATCCTCTAATACGTAGAAATCTCCTTTATTATTTCTAATAATATCAACACCTGATATATGCGTATAAATATCTTTTGGAGGCTTGAATCCACGCATTTGGTTTAAGAAATAAGGATTATTTGCCACAAGCTCGATTGGAAAGACTTTATCTTTTATTATAAATTGTTCATTGTAAATATCTTTTAAGAATAAATTTAGAGCTGTAATTCTTTGAATTATGCCTTTTTCAATTATTTCCCAATCTTTATTCATTATAATTCTTGGAATTATATCAAATGGAAAAATCTTTTCAATGCTTTGTTCGTCACTGTATACGTTAAAAGTAATTCCTTGGTTCATGAAAAATTTTAGAGAAAATTCTTTTAATTTATTAATCTCTGACACGGACTGTTTGGATAAAAAATTATATAAAAATCTGTAAGAAGGTTTAATTCTGTTGTTGGGTTCAAACATTTCATCCCATGTATTTTTGTAATGTTCGTAAGGAAAGTCAATAAGTTTATCAGAGAATGTTGAAGAATCCATACATTAAATTTAACATATTATGTTTTTTAATAAAAAAAACACAATGATTTAAAGTGATTTATCAGAATAGTACAAAAAAATATATTATTTATTGATTTTATTGATAATATTTTAATGTAAAAATCAATTATTTGATAAAATTATTTTTTATTAAAATTTAAAACTGTATCAATTAGTGCCAAGTGTGAATAAGCTTGAGGAAAATTTCCCAATAATCTCTTGCTTTTAAAGTCTAAATCCTCGCTAAAAAGCCCTAAATGGTTACTAAAACTTAAAAGTTTATCAAACATTTTTATTGCTTTTTCATATTCTCCAATTTTATTTAAGCTGTTTATTAGCCAAAAGGTACAAACTGTAAAAGATGAACTTGGCAACCCAAAATCGTCCGCATTTTTGTATCTGTACATTAATCCATCAACAAGTAGCTCTTTTTCAATCGCTTTAACAGTTGATACATATTTAGGATTTTTTGCTTCTATGAAACCATAGTATTCCATTAATAACACTGAGGCATCAAGGTGATCATTTCCATAGGATTGTGTAAATGACTTCTTTTTTTTATTCCAGGATTTTTCCAAAATATCTTTCTTTATATCATCTCTTAGGGGTTCCCATTTCTTTGCTGATTTTCCCCCTTGAATCAAATTAGATATTTTTATGGCCCTATCGATTGCCACCCAACAGAGTAATTTTGAAAAAGTAAAGTGTTGGTCTTCATTTCTGAACTCCCAAATTCCTTTATCAGGCATTTTCCAATTATTTTCAACAACCCAGACCATTGATTTTACGATTGACCATAGTTTTTCATTTTGAAAGTCTTTCACGCTGAATTTTTCGATTTGATAATGTATTGCATCAATAAGTATTCCGTATATGTCATTTTGTTTTTGAATGTATGCTGCATTACCTATTCTAACTGGTCTTGAGTTTTCATATCCAGAAAGATGTTCAAGAGTTTTCTCGGATAGTTTTTTTTGACCATCAATTCCGTACATAATTTGAAGTTTTTCTTTTTTATCTGGAACTAATTCAATAATGTAATTGATGAAATTTTTAACAATTTTTTTGTGCCCTAATTTGGTTATCACTTTAATAACCATTGATGCATCTCTTATCCAACAAAATCTGTAATCCCAATTTCTTACCTCTCCAATTGTCTCAGGGATTGAAGTCGTAGCTGCTGCCAATACAGCTCCAGATTTTTCGTATGTTAACAACTTTAAGGTCATAGCACTTCTTAAAACTTCTGAGTTGTACAATTTAAATTTTGGGGTTTTACTGCACCAGTTTAGCCAGTAAACTTTGGTTTTTTCATAAGCTAATACACAACTTGAAATGTCAGGATTAGATATTTTTTCATTGTAAGAAATCATGAAAAAAGAGTCTTTTTCTAAAACAAATTCATTTGAGTTTAAAATGTTTTCTTTATTAATATTTGAGTATAAATAAAGAGTTTCATAAGTGCTTGAATCCTCAAAAATACTCACAATGAAGTTTTTTTTAGAATAGTTTATTGTTTCTCCAATTGCATATTCAAGCGAGGGCTTATAATCAATTCTAATCTTTGGTTTACCTTTTTTTACCCTTAATAACCTAATAATTTCAGGGGAGGAGTAGAAGCTTGAGTTCTCAATTTCATATCTAGGCATAAAATCGATTAAATCAAATTCATTTTCATTGTTTTTAAAGTTTGTTATTAGTATGCATGTGTTGTTATAATAAAATTGATTTATTGTGTAGGATTTGTTACATGTTATTTTAAAATAACCCCCTTTTTTATTGTCTAAAATTTTTCCAAAAGCTGATGGAGAATCAAATTGTGGTAAACAACACCAATCTATTGAAGAATCTTCATAAATTAGTGCTGAAGATTTGCAATTTCCTATTATACCGTAATTAAGATTGTTAAAAATCTTATTCATTATTTTTTTTGCATATTTTGCGGCAAATGTCAAAAAACATAATTGTTTCGAACAGGTTACCAATAAAGATATCTAAAGTAGATAATTCTTTTGAATTTACGCCGACAAGTGGCGGGTTAGCAACTGGTTTAAAATCTTTTCATAAACAAAAAAACTCGTTGTGGGTTGGATGGCCTGGAATAGGTTCAGATAAAATTGACAAAATTTTATGGCCGAAACTTCAAGATTCTTTGAAAAAAAACAATTATTGTCCAGTTAATTTGTCCTCAAAAGAAATCCAAAATTTTTATTATGGTTTACCAAATAAATGTTTATGGCCTCTGTTTCATTATTTTATCGAAAAGTCATCATTTAATGAGTCTCATTGGAAGCATTATGTTGAAATAAATAAAAAATTTAGTGATGTTGTTCTAGCAAAGATTGAAAAAGGAGACACAATTTGGATTCATGACTATCAACTCATGCTTTGTCCAAAAATGATAAAAGACAGCAGACCTGATGTAAAAATTGGTTTTTTTCTTCATATTCCATTCCCTTCATTTGAGATTTTTAGAACTTTTCCAAGAAGAAAATCTTTGCTAAAAGGAGTTTTGGGAGCAGATTTAATTGGATTTCATACTTACGACTACGAAAGGCATTTTCTAAGCTCTGTTAAAAGGTTGCTACGTTATGAAGTAAATTTTAACAAAATCAATTTGGGAATACGTGAAGTTGTTGTTAACACTTTTCCAATGGGAATTGACTATGACAAATTTAATAAGGCTGCAATAGATCACCATTCTAGGAAAGCCTCTCAACAGACAGAACTAAAAAAACAAATCGAACTTCATAAAAAATCTGTAAAGGACGGTAAGCTTATTTTGTCAATAGATAGGTTAGATTACACTAAAGGGGTACTAAACAGGGTTAAGGCCTTTGAACAGTTTTTAAATAAATTTCCAGAGTATCTTGAAAAAGTTCGCTTAGTAATGTTAACAGTACCATCAAGGTCTGAGGAACCACAATATAAGAAACTAAAAAAAGAAACCGATGAAATTGTAGGTAGAGTTAATGGTGAATATGCCACCGTTAATTGGACACCAATATGGTATTACTACAGGTCAATGGATTTTGATGAGCTTATAGATTTGTATTCAAGTGCTGATATTGCTATGATTACTCCAATTAGAGACGGTATGAATTTGGTTGCAAAGGAATTTGTATCTACTAGAATAAATGGGGATGGTGTTTTAATTCTAAGCGAGCTAGCAGGTGCATCTAAAGAGCTTTTTCAAGCATTAACAGTCAACCCTTTTGACATTAATTCAATGTCAAATACAATTCATGATGCAATTAATATGGGTATCGATGAACAAAAGCAAAGAAATTTCAGCATGCAAAAAAGAATTAAGCGTTATACAGTTAAATATTGGGCTGATGAATTTATTTCTTCTTTAAATGAAATTTCAGTTGTTCAAGAAAATGGGGTTTTGAAAATTGATAATAAATCTTCAGAAATAATTAAAGAAAATTATAAAAAATCGTCTAACAAACTTATTTTACTCGATTATGATGGAACTTTGGTTGAGTTCAATGAAAAACCTGGGCTAGCAATTCCTGACAGTGAAACTTTCAAGATATTAAAAGATTTGTCAGAAGAAAATGATGTAGCTATTGTCAGTGGTAGGGACCAACATTTTTTAGATAAACATTTTTCTGATTTGAAATTAACATTAGTTGCGGAACATGGATATTTTACTAGGAATTATGCTGAGAGATGGTCGGAAAAGGCCAATTTTAATAAGGATAGAATTAAGAGTTTTAAACCAATTTTAGATTCTTTTTCGGATAGAACACCAGGAACTTTTGTTGAGGAAAAATTGAATAGTATTGTTTGGCACTATAGAAAAAGTGATCCCGAGTTAGCAAATTCAAGAGTAGTAGAATTTAAGACAGTATTTGATAGTTTATCAACTGATGAACTAAATTTGATGGATATGGATAAAGCAATTGAGATTATTAATGCTCAGGTAAACAAAGGTTCCGCCGTTTCTGAAATCATCTCTAACAAAGACTATGATTTCATACTTTGTATTGGAGATGATATAACTGATGAAAACATGTTCGAAAGCCTACCTAAAAATTCCTACACAATCAAGGTGGGAAAGAAAAAAACTAGCGCCAAATATTACATAAAAGACCCCAGACAGGTAAAATCTTTTTTGTCTTTTTTAACAAAATAAAAGATGAGTTTAGATGAGATTTTTTTAAATGAATTAAAAAGACTATATCTTGCTGTTTTAAAATCTCCACCACATTTTACCAAAGAAAAGATTAGAGAAAATTGTGCTATAAATTTTTTAAAAGCATTAGAAAAAGTTAATCTTGTTTTTAAAGGTTCAGAAAATTTACCTTATGAAAAAAATTCAATTTTTATTTATAATCATTTGTTCAACCACCCATTTCTAAAAGTTGATGATAGCTTTCAAATAACACTTGATAGTCATTTTGTTTCTAGTAAAATTTTATACAAATACTACAAAAACCCAGGTTTTAGAGTAACTAGATTTCCCTTAGAAGAGGAAATCAACCACAAAAAATATTATGATAGACTGGGATACACGAAGGTTTACTCAAGAGATTTTACACCAAGCACTGTTAGTAAAGAAGAAATTAAAACAAAAAATAAAAATTTTTACTTCAAAGCAAAAGATCAAATTTTAAATGGTTTGGGCTTGGCTTTTAGTCCTGAAGGTAATTCACACTCAACTGAAAAATCGCCTGGAATTTTTAGAAATGGGATATTCAAATTAGCTGCAAGTTTTGAAGAGCAACCGAAGATTGTTCCCATAGTTATGGCAAATTTTGATAAACTACCATCTGAAGCAACTTTCAAATGTGAAATTAAAGCACCATTTAAAATCAGTGATTATGGAATAACTAATCGTGAAGATCCAAATCTAACTGCTGTCATTAAATCAATCAATGATGACTACGCCAAATGGGTTTATGATTTAAGAAATGAAAAGCCGTTTTTTAGAAATGAAATTGATGTTTTGAGGAAACAAATAAAAAAAAGGGGTATGGAGTCCGACTTATTTGTGTTCTATGGAAGTTCAACAATTAGACTTTGGAATCACCTAAAAAATGATTTTAAACACTTAAATATTATAAATCTTGGATTTGGAGGTGCTTATATTAGTTCTATATCTAAATATTTTGATGATTTAACAGCAATTAATCAACCTAAATCAATTGTTTTATACTTAGGAGGTAATGATTTAACTTTAGATATGAGTGATGACGATATAATTAAAAAAACTCAAGAAATTATAACGAGATTTAATATTAAATTTCCAAATGCAATTATCTTTAATATTTCTATAAAGCCATCTTTAGAAAGAATAAATCAAATGGACTCAATCATTAAAATCAATAAACATATGGCTGATTTTTGTAGTAACAACAGTTTTATAAATCAGGTTGATTTATTTGATAAATTGATAGTGGGGGGTAAGGTTATTAAGGAAGATTTTCTTCAGGACGGTCTTCATCTTAATTCAACAGGATATAAAAAATTGAAATCAGTTTTGAATCAAAACTTTATAAAACATAATTTAATATGAAAAAAATTGAATCTATTAATTTAATGAATAAGTTTTCAATGTTTGATGAAAAATGGACGCCAAAAATTATTGGGGAATTAAATAACCAATATGTCAAACTTTGCAAATTAGAAGGTGAATTTGTTTGGCATTCACATGAAAACGAGGATGAGCTTTTCATGGTTTTTAAAGGAAAATTACTAATGGATTTTAGAGATGGAAGGACTTTAGAGGTAAATGAAGGTGAGATATTAATTGTTCCCAAAGGGGTTGAACACAAACCCTATACAAATGGTGATGTAGTATTTAATTTGTTATTTGAACCGAAAACCACCAAGCATACAGGCGATGTAAACAGTACATTAACAGTAAAAAAATTAGATTGGATTTAAAATTTAACTCTAATTCCTTGCTGCTCAGTAATAAATTCAAATGCCAAGTCCCCAAGAGATTTACTTCCTACTTTGGCTTTCCATGGACCATGACCTTTGCCTAACAACGGATAAAGTACATGTGGTGCCCCACTTTTCTTATACACCTCTTCTAAGTCCAATGCACGCTGATATGGCACAACATCATCATTTGTTCCATGAGCTATAAACAGGGAAGGGTTTTTTTTATTATAAATTTCAATGCCATAAATTATATTGACGGCATCAGCACATCTTTTACTTCCCCAAAAATCTAAAATAGTTTTTACTGTAAAATTTTTATTGAGATTTGTTGTTTTTAAGGTCATATCTTCAATAACACTTAATTCATCTCTGTAATACTCATTTGGTGTCAATCCAATGGCAACTGCAGAACATCCTCCAGCAGAACCACCACCCACAGTCAAATAATTTGTATTAACTCCGAATTTGGTCTTATTTGCCACAATCCATCGTATTGCGGCTTTTGCGTCTCTTATCGCAGGATAAACTGCCTTAAATCTATCTAAATCGTTCTTAGGAGCATTTAAATTAATATAGTTTGTCCATTCTTCAGGAATACTTCCATAATCTTTAAGTAGTCTGTAATTAATATTAAATACAACAAAACCTCTGGAAGCAAAGTATTTTGAAAAATGAATGTATTGAGTCATTTTTTTTTTGTCTCCGCTTCTAAAACCACCCCCATGAATTAAAACCAATATAGGTCTATTTTTAAAATCGTTCTTGGGCACATATGCATCCAGCTTGAGTGGAATTTCTACAGGATTTTTGAGCTTATAAGAGTCATGTGACAGTCCATATCCATAAATTACGTTTTCCTGGACTTCCACTTCGTATTTCGGTTTGTAAAAAACCTCATCTATGTCGCTTATTGGAGTGTAAAAATTAAAAAATATTATAGAAAATAATAGAGTTATTAACACTTTAGATATTAGTTTTTCAGTAAAATTAATAAGTTTTTTTACTTATTTTAGTTTATCAAATAACATAAACAACTTATTGATTTTACCAATACTATCTACTAATTATAAATAAAATTTTATGAAATATTTATTAATTGTGAGTTTTTGCTTTGTTGCGTTTTTCGCTACGGCACAACAAGGAGGTATTCAAGGCGTCGTAATAGATGATACTGGAATGCCAATTCCCGGGGTAACCGTACTCATAAAGGGCAGTAATCAAGGTACTTTAACTGATTTTGATGGAAACTACTTCTTGGACTCCGTTGACCCTGAGGATGTAATTATTTTTTCCTTTTTAGGTTTTGCTGATCAAGAATTTACCATAGGTAACCGAAAAAGTCTAGATGTCCTTCTAAAAAAAGAACTTCAGCAACTGGATGAAGTTGTAGTTATTGGCTATGGTGAGGTAAAAAAATCTGATGTAAACCAATTCATTAGTAAAAATCAAAATAAATACAAA
>PKDV01000106.1 GCA_002862715.1 Flavobacteriaceae bacterium
GTGACCAGCATCATATCCCTTGTCTAACCCTAATGTAAGACCCGGTATGAAAAATAATTTCGTGTAATCCAACCTACTATCTCCATTGTATAATCCTATCTCAACCTCGTCCTGAACAGTGTTTTGTATAAAACTTCCTGAACCAGTAACAGTTCGCATGGAAAGATTAAATTCTAAACTTCCAGAGCCTGCTCCCTCTGTGCTATATGCCACAAAAAATCCTTGACCGGGAGCTATGTAAGTAGCATTCGATGCGTTGTTATAAGCAGTGTAACCCGTTCCATCAGCATCCCAACCATAAATTGCAGCAAAAGAACTGTGAAATAAACTTAAATTGGTACTGACAAAGTTATTGGCAGCAGTACTATTTGCATTAGTATTGGCGTTAAGAAATGTCGGAAATGGGTTGGCTACCAAATTCCATTTGGTACCATTTGTTGGAAACGTTATTGAAGTTGTAGTATTAGAATTTACAACTGAACCTGTAAAATTCAATCTACCACCAGTAGTTGTTCCCATTTGATATCCTTTTCCAGAAGTTAAATTTCCAGAAGAGGCAGCATTAGAAGAATTGTAATTTGTCCATGTCCCTGGATTAGAAGTATTGGTATAATAACCCAAAGCATATGTAGTTGGGCTTGAACCATTTGTTGCCATTTTGCTTTGTGTTGAAATTCCACTAATGGATTGTGAGGAAACAGGTGATCCTACCAAATCCCATTCATTTGTATCAGCAATATTTACATATCTACCGTAGACTATATTACCACTTGAGGATCCACTAACTAGCATAGCAGCATAGGCTGTGGACGTTGATCTCAGTTCAATATCACCACCGTTGTTTGAAAAATTACCATTGATTGTTAATGAGCCATTTTGAGTAACTAAAACATCACCACCGGAATTTATAGTAAGGTCGTTAAGTGAAATATCAGAACTAATGATTGGTTGAAAATCATCACTTTCAACAATAATGACATTATCTCCGGAATCAGGAGCGTCATTCATGTCCCAATTAGCTGCAGTCGAAAAAGTATTACTTGTTGAACCAACCCATGTGTTTGAGTAAGCTGGTACCAAAGAAAAAGTTTGAGCAACAGTACCACTGCCAGTCCAATTGGAAGAGTTATTGATTGCAGACTTAGCAGCAGATTTGTTTCCAGTAACAGCTCCATCAAACTTAATATTATCGGTTTCGGTTACTGCAATGGCGGTTGTTCCATTGGTTAAGCCCGTTGGTAATGCAGAATTATTTGTATTTGTAGTGTCAGCTTGCCAAGTAGCGCTTCCTTGGTTATTGATTGCAGTTATGAAAGTGGGTGAACCTGAATTGCCTTGATACGCAATAATTTGGTCACCACTACTTGATAGAGCTACTGTACCAGTCCCCGATCCCACGTCCCAAGAGCCATCGGTGTATGTTACAACTGAGTTTGGCTCAACACCACTACCCGGGGAGGTCCAAGTAACTGTTCCTTCTCCGGTTCTCCATGTATTATCACCTTTCCATCCGTTATCTGTGAAGTAAATTACTTCACCAGCAGGAATGGTACTCAGAGCTACAAAGGCAAATTTATCTGGGTCATCCTTATTTATTAAAACAAAAGCAATATCACCAGCAGAAAGTGTTTGAGCTTGTGAGAAAAGGGTAAAATTTAATGCAAATGCAATTAAAAATAATTTGTAAAATTTTTTCATACGTTTAAATATTGGGTTGCAAATTTAATATATTTTTGCAACGTATTGATTATAAATATAATTGAAGAAAATAAGTTGACAAAATTTTAATAAAATCAACAAAAAAATTTTACAAAAATTTAAAATGTTTGGGGCTTTTTTAAATATTTCTTAATTAATTTGATTATAATCTTGGTTTTCACCAATACTTGATGCTCTTACATTAATAATTTTTCTGTTAGTTCTGTTACTAACAAAGGCAACCAATCTTAGATTTTGAATATTATCATAAGATGATAAATCGATATTAAATTCTTTTTCAAAAATTTTCCCGTGACCAATTGATTCATCAGGAATGATATGTCCTAAAACATTTGTAAAATAGTCGCGTAAAATATCGTTATGTACAAAATTAGTTACAGGGTTGAGGCCGCCGTAATATGATGTATAATTAGATTGAGGCCTTACAAGACCATCTTCTAACAACATTACGCCCAAAGTTAAAGCATCAAAATTTTCGCCCATTTTTAGTTTCGCTTTTACATAAAGATTATTTCCAGCTAGTGAAGACTCGAGTGCAACAGATGCGGTGGAATTAAAATTTAGTTCAGAGTTGATGTCACTTAGACCAGAAATTGATTGATTGTTCCAGTTTTTGTATCTATTAATAAGCACTGAAGGATAAGAGTTTATCCCAAAAAGATTATTTATTCTCAAACTATGAGAATTTTGCATTGGATCGTTGTAATGATTGGCTATAACTACCAAATTTTCAATTTGTTCTTTTCCGTACTCTAAGGCGTAGCTAACTCTAGGGCACCAACCACACCATGTACCAGTAAAATCTTCAACCATAACATATTTTTCAAAGTATATTGGCGGATCATTAACAGTAATTGTAATGGTTTCTGTTGTTATATTGTTGTATATCGCATATACATCAAACTCGCCAGAATTATTAAAAGAGAATGAATTACCAGATATAATTTGACCGTCAACGTAAAAATTTGACTCTGAAGTTAAATCCTCTCCTGAGTTATCCACAACACTAAATACAATGCTTGACCCAACAATTATTTCATTTTGACTAGATTTTAATTCAATTATAAAACCTTCACTATTATCTTTGCAAGATATTGCGGAGAAAAAAATGAACAAAAAAATAGAAATGTTTCTCATTGTTTTAATTCTTGTTTGAATGAAGAAGTTTTTAATTTTAATATTTCTTGTTGTATTGGAGCAGTCATTTGCTCAATCAAATATACCTAACGTTGATTTAATTTCATATCAAAATGAAAAAATTTCCATCTCAGAACTTTTAAACAAAGATACTTTCTATATATTTTCTTTTTGGGCAACATGGTGTGGCCCATGCCTTAAAGAGTTGGATGGGTTTAATAATTTATTTAAAAATGGTTCTGTCACAAATGATATAGAATTAATTGCAATTTCGGTTGACGATCCAAGAACAGCAAAGAGGGTAAGGCCTGTTGTAAGCGGAAGAGATTGGAATTTTGATGTTTTTTTTGATACAAATCAAAAATTCAAAAGATCATTAGGTATCCCTGATATTCCTGCTACAATTGTAGTCTATAATCAGAAAATTATTTACCGGAATATCAGTTATTCATCGCGTCAAGAAAATGAAATTTTAAAATTTATTAATGATTACAAAAATGAGATTAATTAGTTTTTTTATTTTATTGTTGTTTTTCAAATTTTCTCATTCTCAAAATGATTTTTATGGTTCATACGAGAATAATCTAATTTACTACGACAGCAGCGAAGATTCTAAGTTTGAGAAAAAAATAAGATCAAATAATTATTTAAAACTCAATTATCTTTTAAACGAGAAATGGAATTTTGAAACTCAATTAGAATCTTACACTCCTGGTGCATTGCAAAACTTTTCACCCGATTTAAAAAAAACATTTGTTTCAATTCTTTCTGTAAATTACATTTCTGAAAGAATTAATCTTACCGCAGGTTCAATTTTCGACCAATTTGGAAATGGACTTATTTTCCGGGCTTGGGAGGATAGAAAACTTGGAATAAACAACTCTATTTTTGGATTTAATGCAAAATTTGATTATAAAAAATTTTCAGTAAATACTATTACTGGATTGCAAAAAATCGGTACCACATTATCAAATGGAAGAATTTATGCAATTGATATTAAATATAAATTTTCAGAAAAGTTTGATGTGGGAACAAGTTATGTTGGTAGACATGAAAATATTGACTTTACAAATGAAAATAAACCAACAAATATTAATCCCACTACAAATTTGATTAGCTATAGAATAAATTATATCGGTTCAAAATTTTATTTAAATACTGAAATAATATCTAAATCTGAAGACTTTATTTCAGAATATGGATTCATATCTAACACTAATTCTAAAAAAGGAAGTGCCCATTATTTAAACACTGGATATTATTCCAGTGGAATTGGGTTAGACTTTACGTTTAGAAGACTTGAAAATATGAGTATTTATTCAAATAGAAATTTATACGCAAATGAATTTAACGACGGTATTTTGAATTTTATACCTGCTCTAACGAAACAATATGACTATAGCTTGGCCAATATAAATGTCTATCAATCACAACCAAATGTTTCATTTTTAGACCCTTTATTAATGAAAGCGGGTGAAATTGGTTTTCAGTTTGAGTTTTATATTAAGCTCAAAAAAAATAGTTTTTTTGGAGGAAAAACAGGGGCAGATTTAAATATCAATATTTCAAATTTCAATAATTTAAGCGGTGATTTTTCTTTTGAAGAAAAATCCTATGATTTAGATTTTTTAAATTTCGGTCAGACTTATTTTTCCGAACAAAGTATAAATTTAACAAAGGACTTTTCTAATAATTTTTCCTCAATTTTTGTATTTATAAACAGATATTACAACAAGAGACTTGTAGAACAAAGCGCTGGAAAGGTGAACTCAAAAATAATTGTTATTGATAATATTTTTAATATTAATGATACACAGTCTATTGAATTTGACATACAGCACCTTTTCAATACAAATGATAAAAAAAACTGGCTTGGAACTGGATTTGAATATAACTTAAATTTCAAAAACTCAATTTTTGGTTCTTATTCCAACAATTATGGGAATATTAAGCAAAAATCTTCTTATTACAATTTAGGAGTGTCTAGAACTATTAAAAACGGTCTATTTAGCATATCCTATGGAAAGCAAAGAGGCGGAATAGCGTGTTTTGGAGGAATTTGCAAATACTATCCAGAATACACAGGAGTCTCAGGTACGTTGTCCCTTAATTTTTAATTGTAGCCCGTAGGGGAATCGAACCCCTCTTACCAGGATGAAAACCTGGCGTCCTAGCCGATAGACGAACGGGCCAAGAATTTTTACAAGGTGCAAATTTATATTAATGGCAACAAACATGCAATTTAATTTTAGTAAGCCTTTGCAAAGAGGACTCTTCTGGATGAGGGTTTTCCAGAATAAACACAAAATCCAGATTTATCATTCGAGATAATTGGAATACAGCGAATGGTTGCTTTGGTTTTTTCTTTTATGATTTTTTCTGTTTGCGGAGTACCATCCCAATGAGCATAGACAAAACCGCCTGTGTTGTCTATTACTTTTTTAAATTCCTCAAAATTGTCAACTTCTACTGTGTTTTGTTTTTGAAAATTTTGAGCATTTTTAAATAAATCTTCTTGAATTACTTTGAGCTCACACGAGATAAATTTTACAACATCACTCTGTTTTACAGAACATTTTGTCATTGTGTCCCTTCTTGCTATTTCTACAATTTTATTTTTTATATCTCTGGGTCCTATTGCAATTCTAAGAGGCACTCCTTTTAGTTCATACTCATTAAATTTAAAACCTGGCTTTAAGGTATCTCTGTTGTCAAAGTGTACCCTAATTCCAGATTTTATTAAATTTTCTTTTATGCTATTGCATACTTTTTCTACCATTTTATGTTCATCATTAGTTTTGTAAATTGGGACAATGACTACCTGATATGGAGCAAGTTCAGGGGGAAGTACCAATCCATTGTCATCACCATGTGACATAATTAATGCACCCATTAGTCTTGTTGAAACCCCCCAAGAGGTAGCCCAAACATATTCAAGCTTACCTTTTTTATTAGTATACTTTACATCAAAAGCCTTTGCAAAATTTTGTCCTAAGAAATGTGATGTTCCTGCTTGCAAAGCTTTACCATCTTGCATTAATGCCTCAACACAATAAGTGTCAATAGCACCAGCAAATTTTTCAGATTCAGATTTTAGTCCTTTAATTACTGGAACAGCCAAATAATTTTGAATAAAATCTGCATACAAATCATTTATTAATATTGCTTCATCAATCGCCTCATTTTTAGACTCATGAGCTGTATGACCTTCTTGCCATAAAAATTCTGAAGTCCTTAAAAACAATCTTGTTCGCATTTCCCATCTTACAACATTTGCCCACTGATTAATAAGTATTGGCAAATCTCTATATGATTGAATCCAATTTTTGTAGGTGCTCCATATAACAGCTTCACTTGTAGGTCTAACGATTAATTCTTCCTCCAACTTCGCCTTTGTATCGACTCTCAACTTACCTTTGTTTTCTGGATCATTTTCAAGCCTGTAGTGAGTAACAATTGCACATTCCTTGGCAAAACCTTCGGCATTTTTTTCTTCCGCCTCAAATAATGATTTGGGTACAAATAATGGAAAATAAGCATTGCTGTGACCAGTTTCTTTGAATTTTCTATCCAATATTTCTTGCATTCTTTCCCAAATTGCATATCCGTAGGGCTTTATAACCATACAACCTCTTACAGCTGAGTTTTCAGCTAGATTAGCTTTAACAACCAGTTCGTTGTACCATTTTGAATAATCTTCAGAACGTTTTGTTAGGTGTTTTCCCATTGTTTGGCACAGAATTTGTTTTTATTAATACAAAACTACTTAAATTTGATTGTTTTTGTTTATTTGAACTACTCTATGAAAAAAAGTTTTCTTAATTTTTTGTTATTTGTATTGATTGCTTCTGTCACTAGCTGTGGTGGCTACCAGTCAATTTCTTATTATAACGATGCTATTTATGATTATTCACCTCAAAGTAATAAAAACAATAATGGTGCGGTAAGTAATTCAAAAAATAATGGAACTTACTACAAGGATTATTTTAGTAATAAGGCATTACAAGCAAATCAAGAAGATATTTTATTTAAAAATCCGGATGATTACCAAAACAATGATTCTGAAAATGCTGATGAAAATGATTACATAGCATATGGTTCTTGGGGTGATCAAATAAGTAGAATTAATATTAACTTTTACTCTAGTCCATACAGGTGGTCATATTATCCTTATTATTATGGCAGTTATCCTTTTAGTAGATACTCCTCGTTCTGGGGATACATGTATAATCCATGGTATTTTCCTTACGAGTACTCTTACTATCCATATTATGGTCGCTCAAGATTTTCTCACTTTTACTACAATCCTTACAGGTCTTATTACTGGAACAGTCTGAGATTTACTAACATATATGACAATCCTATAATTTACAGTAGATTAAGAGGAGCTAGATCGGCCTCATCTAACTCAATTAATGGCGAAAGAACTTACAATCCAAATAGGTCCGCAAATACTGGAAGAATTGTGACAGGAAATAACCAAGGATACAGCAATTCCAGATCTGATTCAGGTAATAGAACCTCTACACCATCAAACAGCAGAGATTTTAATGTTGGTGGTGATAATCGTGGAAATTATAGAACAAATGATAGATCTTCAATTAACAGAACTGATTTTGGAACCTCAAGCTTCAATAGCAGAAGCTCATCATCGAATTCAAGCTTTAGAAGATCTGCCCCAAGTCCAAGATCTTCAGGCTCCTCAGGTTCATCAAGAAGTAATTCTTCTAGACGTAGATGATGAGATATAAAGTCCAAACATTATTGTTTTTATTTTTTTTAGGTATTTTTTCAAAAGTAAGTTCCCAGTCAGTCTATGACATTGTAAGATACTCAACAACAGAGCTCAATGGTTCAGCTAGGTATCAGGCACTTGGTGGTGCTTTTGGTGCACTTGGTGGTGATTTATCATCAATATCTAACAATCCCGCAGGTTCCACAATATTTAACTATAATGAAGGGTCTGCGACAATAGGTGTTAATGTTTTTTCTAATGATGTAAATTTTTTAAACGGTGCAAACATTAATGATAAAACAAGTTTTGATATTAGTCAATTTGGATTTGTATTAGGTTTTGTTAATAAAAAAGAAAAATGGGATAAAGTAGCTATAGGATTTAATTTTCAATCACAAAATAATTTTAATAACAAAATTGAAGCACAAGCTGTAAATATGAATCGTGGATTAGTAGATTATTTTGTGAATCTTGCAGATAGATTTGAATTTAACGTATTCGATTTAGAAAACAACTCGGACAACGAATATTCGTACTTGGGTTCTAATCTTGGATACGACGCGCAGCACGCATATTTGGGTTTAGCAACTAGATTAATTGAATATGATTCAGAAAGTTCTGATTATATTTTTTACGATTCAATTGAACAAGGAATCGATCAGCTTTACAATTCTAATACTTCTGGATTTCAACATCTTTACTCAATTAATTTTAGTGCACAATACTCACAAAAACTTTCATTAGGAGTAAATATTAATATTGTGGCTATCGAATTTCATGAAAGGAAAGCCACCTCTGATTTGTATTTAGATACTCAAAATTCATTTTTGAAACAAGTTGACTTTATACAAGACTTTAGCGTTTTTGGTTCCGGAGTAT
Source organism: Flavobacteriaceae bacterium (assembly GCA_002862715.1). Classification (GTDB taxonomy): domain Bacteria; phylum Bacteroidota; class Bacteroidia; order Flavobacteriales; family Flavobacteriaceae. The sequence goes on from PKDV01000106.1 coordinate 8,471, forward strand.
CATTTCAAGGCGGTGCTTTGTATAGGCCAATCAACTCAATAAGACTTGGTTTTACTTACTCCTCACCAACCTTTTTAGAATTTGATGAAGAGTACACTGAAGGATTAGATGTTAGGTATTATGAGGAACTTGATGGTTCTACTGGTAGTTCTTTATATCCTAGTGTTGTTAACATTTTATCTCCATACAAATTAAAAACCCCCTCTATTTCACAATTCAGCTTGGCATTTGTTGGAAAAAATGGTTTAATCAGTTTTGATTATGGTAATAAAAACTACTCTGCAACCAAAATTAGTGGTGGAAATACGAGCAATACATATAATTATTTAAATCAAGAAATTGATAATAAGTTTATTGAATCATCAACATTTTTAAGGGCAGGTGCAGAATTAAAATTAAATTATGTAAGTCTTAGGGGGGGATATTGGAATGAAGGTTCCCCTTTTAAAAATAGTTTGCTTCAAAAGAACATTAACGGCTATTCATTTGGATTAGGTATTAATTTTGGTGGTACATCTTTGGATTTAGCATATTTGAGAGGAACTAAGGAATATAGTTACCCGCTTTATGAGGTTGGTCTAACAGACATGATTGAAGTGAAAAAAAATACTGATAAAATTTCTCTTACATACATTGTAAGATTTTAATTCCATTTAATTTTTTTTAATACTATATTTACCCAATAAAATTTGCTATGAAATTTGAACAATTTATTAAGGAAACCCTCACTGAACACGATGATGATCACTTCAGTGCCAACATGAACACCCCACTAAGAGAAGATGCATTTGAAATTTCAGATACAGAAAAAATAAAATTAATTGAAAAAGATGTTAAGCGTATTCTTCACACACTAGGAATGGATTTAACTGACGATAGTCTTAAGGGAACTCCAAAAAGAGTAGCTAAAATGTTCATCAATGAAATTTTTTCAGGCCTAAATCCTGCTAACATGCCCAACATGTCAACTTTCAAAAATAAATACAAGTACGGGGAAATGCTCGTCGAGAAAAATATCACAATGTATTCTTCCTGTGAACACCACTTATTACCAATCGTTGGTAGGGCTCATGTAGGCTACATTTCAAATGGCACTGTAGTTGGCCTTTCTAAAATTAATAGAATTGTTGATTACTATGCTAAAAGACCACAAGTACAAGAACGATTGACAATTCAAATTGTTAAGGCACTTCAAGATGTATTAGATACTAAAGATGTAGCTTGTGTAATTGATGCAAAACACTTGTGTGTAAATATGAGAGGTATAAAAGACATTGAAAGCAGTACAGTTACTGCTGAATTTGGTGGAGAATTTAAAAAACCCGAAATTAAGAAAGAATTTTTGGGTTATTTAAACCTGGACACTTCTTATAACTTATGAGTGGAACCTCAGAATTAAAAATATATAATTCTTTAACTTCAAGAAAAGAACTTTTCAAGCCCCTACAAAAAAATAATGTGGGTATCTATGTTTGTGGTCCTACAGTTTACAATAAGGTCCATCTTGGAAATTGTAGAACTTTTATTTCGTTTGATTTAATTGTTCGCTATTTAAGGCACCTTGGGTATAATGTTAGGTATGTTAGAAATATAACAGATGTTGGACATCTTGAAGACGACTCTGATGATGGAGAAGATAGAATCGCAAAGAAAGCAAGATTAGAAAATATTGAACCCATGGAGGTTGTTAAGAAATATTCTGACGATTTTCATAAAACCTTAAGGAAATTTAAAGTATTACCTCCAAATATTGAACCTACCGCAACTGGTCACATTATTGAGCAAATAGAATTAATTAAAAAATTAATTGATTCAGGTTTTGCGTATGAAGTTAATGGCTCAGTATACTTTGATATAAAAAAATACTGTGAGAGTTATGAATATGGTATTTTAAGCAATAGAAAACTTGAAGAATTATTGAAAAATACGAGAGATTTGAGCGGACAGAGTGAAAAAAAAGAGCCATTTGATTTTGCATTATGGAAAAAAGCATCAAAAAATCACATTATGAAATGGAATTCACCATGGGGGCAAGGTTTTCCAGGCTGGCATATTGAATGCACTGCAATGAGTCTAAAGTATCTTGGGAATCAGTTCGACATTCATGGAGGTGGAATTGACTTAAAATTCCCTCACCATGAATGTGAAATTGCTCAAGGAACTGCACTAAATAGCGTACCTCCAGTAAAAACTTGGATGCACACAAATATGCTTACATTGAATGGAAAGAAAATGGCCAAATCAACTGGGAATAATATTTTACCAGAAGAACTTTTTTCTGGGACTAATAAGAATATTTCAGAGGCTTTTTCCCCAGTTGTTACCAGGTTTTTCATGATGCAAGCTCACTATAGAAATCAATTAGATATTAGTCAAGATGCATTAAATGCATCTAAAAAAGGATATCAAAGATTAATCAAGGGCTATAAGTTTATTGATAATTTATCTTCAAATTATATAGGTAAAAGCATCTTTGATGTTAATGAAGCCATTTCTAAATTTTATTATGCAATGAACGATGATTTTAATACTCCCGTTCTAATTAAAGAGTTATTTGAAGCTTTAAAAAGAATTAAAGGCTTAAGTATCAATAAAGATTTCATCAATAAAGATGATTTAAAAAAATTACAAAATACATTTAGAGTTTTTTTATTTGATATTTTGGGTTTTGAAGTTGTAGAAGATAAAAATGATACGGATGAGTATTTGAATAAAACTGTATCATTACTTATTGAGCTTCGCGAGAATGCAAGAAAGAATAATGATTTCAAAAAAGCTGACGAAATTAGAGAAAATCTTTTATCAATAGGAATAATTTTGAAGGACAACAAAAACGGAACAAGATTTGAATTAAAATGATTTCAAAAATTTTAATATATCCTCTTATTTTTATAATCAAGGTTTATCAAAAACTTATATCTCCTCACACTGCTCAATCTTGTAGATTTCAACCCACTTGCTCAAACTATACCCTAGAAGCTTTGAAAAAACATGGTTTGTTTAAAGGAAGTTTTTTATCATTTAAACGCATAATTAAATGCCATCCTTGGAGTAAGGGAGGTATAGATTCTGTTCCTGAATAATTTAGTAATAAATTTGGTAAAATTTTTTTATGATTATTGTAAAATTTTTGTGGAATCCTGACCCTGTACTATTTTCAATTGGTCCTTTAAGTATTCATTATTATAGTTTAATGTTCGCTGTTGCTTTCATTTTGGGGTGGTACTTGATGAAATATTTTTATAATGCTGAAAAAATTCCAATTAATTACTTAGATCCCTTACTATTTTATATGATATTAGGAACAATTGTTGGTGCCAGGTTAGGCGAGGTTTTTTTCTATAATTGGGACTATTTCCAAAATAATCTTTTTGAAATTTTTTTACCTTTCAAAATTAGCAGTGATGGATGGGAATTTATTGGATTTCGTGGATTAGCAAGTCATGGAGCAGCATTAGGAATTACAACATCTCTTTTTCTATATAATAAAAAATATAAATATGCTTCCCTTCTTTGGATTTTAGATAGAATTGCAATTACGGTAGCTCTTGGAGGTGTTTTTATACGAATTGGAAACTTTTTTAATTCTGAAATAATCGGTAAATATACTGGTGGAGATTTTGGTGTAGTATTTCAAAAAATTGGTGACACCGTACCTAGACACCCTGTACAACTATATGAATCATTAGGCTATTTGGTTGTTTTTATCATTTTATTTAATGCCTATAAAAGTATATACAAAAATTACACAGGATTTTTAACTGGCTTGTTTTTCGCTTTACTATTTCTAGTTCGTTTTCTTGCGGAGTTTGTTAAAGAGAATCAAGGTGGTTTTGGAGAAAATATTGGTATATTTTCAACTGGTCAATGGCTTAGTTTACCTTTAATATTGGTTGGAATTTTATTAATTCTGTATTCTTTAAGAAAGAAAAGACAATAAAATTCTATTTTTTTAAATTCTTGGATGTATCAAACATTACAGGAGTAGCAATAAATAGTGAGGAATATGTCCCTACCAAAACACCAACGATCAAAGCAAACATAAAACCTCTGATTGCTTCGCCACCAAAAATGAAAATAGCAAACAAAACAACAAGCGTTGTTAATGAGGTATTGATGGTTCTACTTAATGTGCTATTCAAAGCTCCATTAACAGTTTTTGTTTTTTCCCAAGAAATATGAATTTTTGTAAATTCTCTAATCCTATCAAAAACCACAACAGTATCATTCAATGAATAACCTATAACTGTTAGCACTGCAGCTATAAATGCCTGATTGATTTCCATATTAAATGGCATGAATGTGTAGGCAATTGAAAAAATACTTAAAACAATCATCACATCATGAAAAACAGCCGCTACTGCTCCAAGAGAATATTGCCATTTTCTAAACCTCAATAATATGTAGAGAAAGACAACTATTAATGAGCCTAGAACAGCAAGAAATGAATTTTTTTTAATATCATCCGCTATGGTTGGGCCTACCTTGATTGATGACATGATTCCAATTTGTTTATCGTCGCTTCCTTTTATAAATTCTTCGTATGTAATATTCTTTGGAAAAAAAGTGAACAATCCATTATACAAAGATTCTCTAATTTCATCATCCACCTCGGAACCTTCAATATCAACTTTATAATTTGTAGTAATTTTTAATTGGTTGTCCTCGCCAAAAGTTTTGGACTCTACGTTTCCAAGAAATGGCACTAATTTTGCTTGTGCATCAGATGGGGTAATAGCTTTATCAAACCTGATTGTATAGGAACGGCCTCCAACAAAATCGACTCCCTCATTAAATCCGTTACTTACCATAGAAAAAATACCTAGTGTGAGGATTATTCCTGAAAATACGTATGCAAACATCCTCTTTTGAAGAAAAGTAATATTTAAGTTTCTAAATAAACCCTTTGTGAGTTTTGTAGAAAAATTTAATTCGTAACCATTGGATAATCTATTATCAACAAACAATCTAGTTATAAAAATAGCTGTTGATAAAGAGGTTGCAATTCCAATCAGCAATGTTGTTGCAAATCCTTTTATTGGACCAGTCCCAAAAATGAATAATATAAATGCAGTCAAACCTGTTGTAATATTTGCGTCTAATATTGAAGATAATGCATTGTTAAATCCATCAGAAACTGCTTTCTTTTGTCCTTTTCCTTTTGAAAGCTCTTCTCTTATTCTTTCAAATATTAGAACATTAGCATCAACTGACATACCAATTGTTAATACAATACCTGCTATTCCAGGTAATGTTAAAACTGCTCCTAAACCTGCTAAAATTCCAAAAATTAAAATTATGTTAAGAGTGAGTGCTAAGTCTGCATAGAAGCCTGCTCTTCCGTAATAAAAAATCATCCAAATAAGTACTAGTAATAGCGCAATAGAAAATGAATTTACTCCGCTTTCAATAGCTTCTTTTCCCAAAGACGGTCCAACAATTTCAGATTGAATTATTTCTGCAGCTGCAGGCAACTTTCCAGCACGAAGTACATTAGCAAGATCAATAGCTTCGTTCAAAGAAAACTGACCAGAAATCTCTGACCTACCACCTGAAATTGCTCCTTTCGAGACACCAGGTGCAGAATAGACCACATCATCAAGTACTATGGCAATATTGCTTCCATCTTTGAAAGCCTTGCCAGTCATTTCTTCCCATAACCGTGCACCTCTGCTATTCATTTGCATAGTAACTGCTGGAGCGCCTAATTGATCATAACTTTGAGCAGCATCAACTATAACACTTCCGCTTAGGGGTGGTAAATTTTGTCTATTAGCTTTGATAGCATATAAATCAATTAGATTATTGGTTTCATCTGAGATTCCCCATAAAAATTTCGTGAAACGTAATTCACTTGGAAGTAAAGATCTAACATCCGGTCTGTTCAAATATGCATTCATAGTGGGCTGATCCTTACTATCAAGTTTCATCAAAACAGGTCCACCTGGATAACCACCTTCTTTGATTAAATCAAATATTGGATTTACAACTGTTATTAATGAATCTTCTTGAGATGATACTTCGGATAACAACTCATCAATTTCGGAGATTTCCAAGTTTTCATTTTTCTTTTCAAGTTCTTTGTCATTTAATAAAAGAGAATTCGCTTGGTTTAAAAAAACATTAAACGATTGGTTTGAAATTGTTTCCCAAAATTCTAACTGAGCAGTGCTTTGTAACAACTTTTGCACCCTTTCTACATCATTTGCACCAGGTAACTCTACTAATATTCTACCTGAATTTCCAAGTCTTTGAATATTTGGTTGAGTAACTCCAAATTTGTCAATTCTTTTTCTTAATACCTCAAATGCAGAAGTAATGGATGCATCAATTTTTTGAAGAATAATGGGTTTGACCTCATCATCAGTCATGTTGAAATTAACTTCGTCGCTAAGGGTTCTATTAGCAAAAATTTCAGGGCTTGCTAATTTCAAGTCGCCTTTAATGGCTTCAAATGATTTAAAGAAACTTTCAACGTAAGTATCATCAGACTCCTTCTGCAACTCGTCAGCATTGTCAAGAGCCTTATTGAAAATGACGCTTCTTGAATTCTCAGCCAAACCTTTCAAAATATCTTTTACTGAAACTTGTAAAATAACATTAATTCCTCCTTTTAAATCAAGTCCTTTATTTAGTTCTTTTTGCTTTGAACTATTGTAAGAAGTAAATCCTAAAATCTTTTTGTCTCCTATTGAATCTAAATACTTTTTTTGCTCAAAATCAAGAGATTCAAAATAATTTTCTTCATTAACATTTGTAGTTTGAATAGCAAAATTTTGAGCGTTTGATTCAATTTTTGAAGTTATAAATGTAAATGAAAGTTGATATAGACTAGCAAGACCAAATGCTATTGCTATAATTTTTATCAAACCTTTGCCATGCTGCATTATAAAAAATTATTGACGAGCAAATATAATGCTTAGTGTAAGATTAACAAACACTTACTGTATTGACTATTTTTTTAAAATATCTTGTAAGGACTTGTTCATTTTCCTAACCGCATCAGAACTTGAATTGAACTTTTTTTGTTCATTTTCATTCAATTTAATATCAATTATTGAATCAACTCCGTTTCTTCCAATAATACATGGCACTCCTATACAAATATCCCTCTGATTGTATTCTCCCTCTAGATATACAGAACAAGGTATTATTCTTTTTTTATCATTTAATATGCTATCAACAAGAAAAGAGACTGATGCACCTGGGGCGTACCACGCAGAAGTACCCAAAAGTCTTGTTAACGTTGCGCCACCAACCATAGTATCAGCAGAAATTTTTTCGAGCTGATTTTTTGATAAAAAATTTGAAATATTCATTCCATTATACGTAGCTAGTCGAGTTAAAGGAATCATTGTAGTATCCCCATGACCACCAATAACCATGCCTTGAATATCATTTGCGGGTTTATTTAAAGCCATAGACAAATATGTCTTGAACCTAGAACTATCCAAAGCACCACCCATGCCAATTATTCTACTTTTGTTTAAACCAGTTTTTTTAAAAGTTAAATACGTCATAGTATCCATAGGATTTGAAACAACAACAATAATAGTATTTGGTGAATATTTTAAAATGTTTTCAGAAACAGAAGAAACAATACCTGCATTGATTCCAATCAACTCTTCTCTGGTCATTCCTGGCTTTCTAGGTATTCCAGATGTGATAACAACAACATCGCTATTTTTTGTCTTAGTGTAATCATTTGTAGTTCCAACTATTTTTGTGTCAAATCCAAGAGTCGTGGATGTTTGCATCATATCTAATGCTTTTCCTTCAGCTAATCCCTGCTTGATATCTAATAAAACAACTTGACTTGCTATTCTTTTATGAGAAATATCATTTGCGCAAGTTGCACCGACATTTCCAGCACCGACCACAGTAACTTTCATAAAATATCAAAAAAATTATACATCAATGTTCGCATAAATTGCATTCTTTTCAATAAACTCTCTTCTAGGAGGTACTTCATCACCCATAAGCATAGAAAAAATCCTATCGGCTTCTCCAGCATTATCTATAGTTACTTGACGAAGTGTTCTGTACTCTGGATTCATAGTTGTATCCCATAATTGTTCGGCATTCATTTCACCCAATCCTTTATATCTTTGAACCGAAGTTCCTTGACCAAATTCCTTAACTAATTTATCTCTTTGGTCATCGTCCCACGCGTACTGTTTTTTTGCTCCTTTCTTTACAAGGTATAATGGTGGTGAAGCAATATAGACATAACCATTTTCAATTAGTTCGCGCATATATCTGAAGAGAAAAGTTAGTATTAATGTTGAAATGTGACTGCCATCAACATCAGCATCACACATAATAACTATTTTGTGATATCGAAGTTTTTCTATGTTCAGAGCTTTACTATCTTCTTCAGTTCCTATTGTAACACCCAATGCTGTGTAAATATTTCGTATTTCTTCATTTTCAAACACTTTGTGTTGCATTGCTTTTTCTACATTTAAAATTTTCCCTCTCAAAGGTAATATTGCTTGAAAATTTCTATCTCTTCCCTGTTTTGCTGTGCCACCTGCTGAGTCACCCTC
>PKDV01000105.1 GCA_002862715.1 Flavobacteriaceae bacterium
AAATATGCTGATAAAGTAATTTTCAAATTACTAAAATCTAATTCAAAATGGGGAAGCAGAGATAGAGCTTTCATTGCTGAAACAATTTATGAGATTATTAGATGGAAAAGATTATACAATGAAATTATTATTTCAATAAATCCAAATAAAGAAAACAATTCATTCCTACTTTTTTTAGTTTGGATTTTAATCAAGGGTTATAATCCTCCTTCATGGATAAATTATAAAAATATAGGTCATTCAGATGTACGAGTTATTTTTAAAAAATTAATAAAAATTAGAAAATTTCGTCACTCAATCCCTGATTGGATTGATAAAATTGGTGTTAAAAGTTTTGGAGAAAAAAAATGGGATAAAGAGTTGATCGCGTTAAATGAAATTGCAAAAGTTGTCATTCGAACAAATAGACTTAAAATCAAACCCGAAGAACTAAAAAAATGTTTAGAAAGTGAAAATGTAAATACTTATGCCAATGAGGAGTTTCCTGATGCCTTAATTTTAGAAAAAAGATCAAATATTTTTTTAACAAAGTCCTTCAAAAAAGGTTTTTTTGAGGTTCAAGATGCATCCTCTCAATGTGTGGCATACTTTACAGGTGTCAAACCAGGGATGAGAGTTATTGATGCTTGTGCTGGTGCTGGTGGAAAATCATTGCATCTTTCTGCATTGATGGAAAATAAAGGAAAAATTATTTCACTAGACATAAAAAGCAACAAATTAAATGAGTTAAGAAAAAGAGCAAAAAGAGCAAACTCATTTAATATAGAAACCAAGTTAATAAATAATAGCAAGGTTATTAAAAAACTTTACAACTCTGCGGATATTGTGTTAATTGATGCTCCCTGTTCAGGCATAGGAGTACTTAAAAGAAATCCTGATGCAAAATGGAAATTAAGCTTGGATTTTTATGAAAGAACAATAATAATTCAAAAAGAAATTTTGCTTAAATACTCTAAAATGGTTAAGCCTGGTGGGCTACTTGTGTATGCCACTTGTTCAATTTTTCCAGATGAGAATGAAAATCAAATAAGAAATTTTTTAATATCAGATTATGGAAAAAAATTTAAGTTCATAAAAGAAAAAGTAATTATGCCTTCAATATCGAGTTTTGATGGATTTTACATGTGTAAATTGAAACGTGTTTAGTTATTTTGTTCATAATTTTTTTCTTTAAAAAAAAAAAATACTTCCTTATACTTTATATTTAATTATTAATCATATAACATGATTTGTTTTTTTGGTAATCCTAACTCTATAATTTATGTTGTTCAAAAAGAATTACCATTAAATGAAAATGACAATAACAAACTTACATGGCTTTTTGGTGATAAAAAGTTTCTAAGAAATTCATTTATTCAAAAAGAATTGATTGGTCCAAAATCAAATATGGTTACGCCTTGGAGTACCAACGCGGTTGAAATATGCCATAACATTGGAGTGAAAGACATAATCAGAATTGAAATGTTTTGGAATATAAATTTTATGAATTATTATGATCCAATGATACATTTTAAATACAATGAAATAGGCCAACAGATTTTTGATAAAAAAAACAAACCTGAACCTATAAAACTTATTGATGATATTGCAAAATATAACAAAAGTGATGGTTTATCTTTAAGCGATGATGAAATATTGTATTTAAAAAATTTATCTAAAAAACTTAAAAGAAAATTAACTGATTCTGAAGTTTTTGGATTTTCCCAAGTTAATTCTGAACACTGTAGACACAAAATTTTTAATGGAAAATTTATAATTGATAATAAACCCAAAAAACAATCATTATTTGAATTAATTAAGAAAACATCAAAAAAAAATGGTGAAAATTTAATATCTGCTTACAAAGACAATGTAGCTTTTATAAAGGGTCCAAAAATTGTTCAATTTGCCCCGAAAAACCCAACTAAATCATCTTACTACATAAAAAAATCATTCAAATCAGTTTTATCTCTTAAAGCAGAAACACACAATTTTCCAACAACAGTTGAACCTTTTAGTGGTGCTGCTACGGGTTCAGGTGGAGAAATTAGGGATAGACTTGCAGGCGGGCAAGGCTCAATTCCTATTGCTGGAACCGCTGTTTATATGACTTCGTATCCAAGAAATGAACCAGGAAAAAAATGGGAAAAAATCAAACCACGAAAGTGGTTATATCAAAATCCTAAAGACATATTAATTAAAGCTTCAAATGGCGCTTCTGATTTTGGTAACAAATTTGGTCAACCTTTGATTTGTGGTTCAATCCTAACCTTTGAATATTTTAAAAAAAATAAGTTTTTTGCTTTTGATAAGGTAATAATGTTAGCTGGTGGAGTTGGATACACAAAAGAAAACCAGAGCCAAAAAAAAATTCCTAAAAAAGGAGATAAAATTATTATTCTTGGAGGAGATAACTACAGAATAGGGATGGGTGGTGCCGCAGTATCATCTACTGATACAGGTACAAATAATTCAGGGATTGAGTTAAATGCAGTGCAACGCTCAAACCCTGAAATGCAAAAGAGAGTTGCTAATACGATTAGAAGTGCAGTAGAGTTAGACTACAACCCAATTATCTCAATTCATGATCATGGTGCAGGTGGACACTTGAATTGTATTTCAGAACTTATCGAAAATGTTGGCGGAAAAATTTTAATTGATAAACTTCCTATTGGAGATAAGTCGCTTTCATTTAAGGAAATTATGGGTAATGAATCTCAAGAAAGAATGGGTGTTATTACTGACGAAAAAGGTTTTAATCTTTTGAAAAAAATTGCAAAAAGAGAACGTGCACCAATTTATGAAGTTGGAGAAGTTTCATGTGACAACGATTTTAAAGTATACTCTGAAATTAAAAACTCGTACTCTATTGATTTAAAATTATCTGATTTTTTTGGAAACACTCCAAAAACAATTGTTGAAGATAAAACCACAAATCTAACTTTTGAACCTATTTTAAAATTTACTGGATCTTTCGAGAAAACAGTGTCATTAGTTCTGCAATTAGAGTCAGTTGCATGTAAAGATTGGTTAACAAATAAAGTAGATAGGTGCGTAACAGGAAGAGTTTTTCAACAACAATGTGTTGGCCCTCACCAATTACCACTGGCTAATTGCGGTGTTGTTGGACTAGATTACGAGCAATTTGAAGGAATTGTAACTTCAATTGGGCATGCACCAATTTCTGGATTAATAAATCCATCTTTAGGAAGTAGAAACTCAATTGCTAAAGCATTAACCAATATAATTTGGACCCCAATTAAAAATGGACTATGCTCAATCAGTCTTTCTGCAAATTGGATGTGGCCGTGCAACAACCCAGGTGAAGATGCGAGACTTTACCAAGCAGTAAAATCATGTTCTAATTTTGCAATTGAACTTGGAATTAATATTCCAACAGGGAAAGATTCATTGTCAATGAAACAAAAATACATCGATAAAGATGTGCTATGTCCTGGAACTGTGATAATATCTGCAACTGCAAATTGTTGCGATGTTAAAAAAATAGTTAAGCCTGTTTTGAAGAAAAAAGGTGGCGATATATATTTAATTGATTTATCAGATTCAAAAAACAATTTAGGTGGTTCTGCATTTGCTCAAATCAAAGGAAAAATTGGAAATAAGGCACCTGATGTTGTCGAAGCTAAATATTTTAAAAAAGTATTTAAACATATTCAAAATGAAATTTTTAACAATAATATTTCAGCAGGACATGATATCGGTTCAGGTGGATTGATAACCTCTCTTCTAGAATTATGTTTTTCATCTGATTTAGGCATTGACTTAAGATTTAACAAATCTCAAAAAAATATTGAAGAAATGCTTTTGTCTGAACAAGTTGGATTAATCATTCAGATTCATAAAAATGTTTATCAAAAACTTTTGAATAGGGGAATAAAAATTAAAAGATTAGGAAAATTAAACAACTCAAAGAGATTAAATATTAATCAAGGAGAAAAGAACATAGATTTTGAAATAGATAAACTTAGAAAAATTTGGTTTAAAAGTTCATACCTATTTGATATTAATCAAAGTGGAAAAATTAAGGCGAAAGAAAGGTTTGATTTTTTTGATAAAACTCCTTTAAAATTTAAATTTCCAGAAAATTTTGAAAATTTTTTAAATAATATCCCGAGAAAAAAAATTAAAGCTGCCGTATTAAGAGAGAAAGGAAGTAATTCAGAAAGGGAAATGGCATTTATGCTACACCTTGCAGGCTTTGAAGTTAAAGATATTCATATGACTGATATTACATCAGGAATTGAAGATTTAAAAGAAATTAAATTTTTAGTTGCTGTAGGTGGGTTCTCAAACTCGGATGTTTTGGGGTCTGCAAAAGGATGGGCTGGGACAATAAAATACAACCCGACTGCAAAAAAAATTATTAATGATTTTTTTAAACGGGACGATACCTTAAGTTTAGGGGTTTGTAATGGATGTCAACTCTTTATGGAACTCGAATTATTATATCCTGAGCATTCGACACATCCAAAAATGGATTTAAATGATTCAGGAAAATTTGAATGTATTTTTACTGATGTTAAAATTGAAAAGTCAAATTCCATAATTCTTAAAAGTCTTGAAGGTTCTAGACTAGGAATATGGTCAGCTCACGGTGAAGGAAAATTTACTTTTCCATTAAATGAAAATAAATACCAAATTGGAGCAAAATATGCATATTCCTCATATCCTTCTAATCCCAACGGATCCAACTTCGATACCGCTATGCTCTGCAGTAATGATGGAAGACATTTAGTTATGATGCCACATTTAGAAAGGTCTATTTTTCCAGGGAACTGGGGCTATTACCCAGAAAATAGAAATGATAGAATTAGCCCATGGATTTTATCTTTTATTGATGCGTATAAATGGTTATCAAATTAAAACGTTAATTATTTGTTTTTTTAAATTATTAAATTCATAATCTAAAATAAATATAATGAATAGACCATCAAGACTTTTTGATTTTATTGATATAATGTCGAAAAATAATTCTATTGACAAAGCTGTTAACTCAAAATTTAAAGGAAAATGGATGGGTTACTCAACCAAGGAAGTAAAACAAAAAGGAGATAGTTTAAGCTGCGAGTTAATTTCACTTGGAATCAAAAAAGGAGATAAAATTGGAATTATTTCAACAACAAATCGTACTGAATGGGTTATTACTGACTATGCAATTTCTCAAATTGGTGCAATCAACGTTCCAATATATCCAAATATTTCTTTAGATGACTATAAATTTATTTTTAATCATGCTGAAGTTAAGCTATGTTTTGTCTCAGACAAAGACTTACTGAAAAAAGTAAATGCAATAAAATCAAAATGTAAAAATTTGAACAAAGTATACAGCTTTGATAAGCTAAATGATTGTGATTGGTTTGGTTCATTAATTGAAATTAAATGTCCAAAAGAAATAATTGCAAAAATTAACTTGACCAAGAAAAAAATTAAAACGAATGATTTGGCAACGATTATTTATACATCTGGGACAACTGGTGTACCTAAAGGGGTAATGTTAAGTCATAACAACATAGTTAGTAATGTGATTGCCAGTCAAAAAAGACTCCCCTTAGGTTATTTTCAAGCTAAAGCATTGAGTTTTTTACCTCTATGTCACATATATGAAAGGATGTTACTTTACTTATATTTTTACAGCGGTACTAAAATATATTTTGCCGAATCATTAGAAACAATTTCAGAAAATCTAAATGAAATAAATCCAGAATTCATGACTGCCGTTCCAAGACTGTTGGAGAAATTATATGATAAAATAATTACAAAAGGTGAAAATTTAAGAGGAATAAAGAAAAAATTATTTTTTTGGGCAGTAAACTTAGGATTAAAATATGAGCCATATGGAAAAAATGGGTATTTATATGAAATACAATTATTTATTGCAAGAAAACTTGTTTTTAAAAAATGGAAGGAAGCACTTGGAGGAAATTTATCTACCATTTCTTCTGGAAGTGCTGCGCTGCAACCTAGGCTTGCAAGAATTTTCACTGCTGCAGGAATTACAATTGCTGAGGGTTACGGTTTAACTGAAACATCGCCAGTTATTTCTGTAAATGATATGAGAAGAAATCAGTTGAAAATTGGTTCCGTTGGTCCATTATTAGATGATGTTGAAGTTAAAATTGCTCAAGATGGTGAAATATTATGCAAAGGCCCTAATGTAATGATGGGTTATTATAAAGACAAAAAGAAGACTAATGAGGTTATTAAAGATGGGTATTTTCATACTGGTGACATTGGACACATTGACAAAGAAGGGTTCTTAAAAATTACTGACAGAAAAAAGGAAATGTTTAAAACATCCGGCGGTAAATATATTGCTCCACAAGTAATTGAAAACTCTATGAAACAGTCAATATTTATAGATCAGATAATGGTAATTGGTGATGGAAAAAAGTTTCCAGCTGGAATTATTCAACCAAATTTTGATGCTTTAAAGAACTGGGCAGAAAAAAATGGACATGCATTGCCTAAAAAAAACAGTGACATAATTAAATCAAAAGAAATATTAAATATTATTTCCGAGGAAATTGATTTAATTAATTCAAAGTTTGGAAGTTGGGAAATGTTAAAGGATTATAGGTTGACCGAAGATATTTGGTCTGTAGATGAGGGACATCTAACTCCCACTATGAAACTGAAAAGATCTTCAATTTTAGAAAAATATAGAGAACTTTTTGAGTCTATTTATTCTTAAATAATTATGCATGCATAATTTTTTTATATTTATGTAATGTCTGAAAAAATTAAAACAGTAACAATTGATTCTGTATATAGAGCGACTTGGCATGCAATTTCAAAAATGTACAATGAACAAGCTAGTAAATATGAAACAAGTATGTCGGTTGGGTTCGCTCTTTTGATAATTGACCCTGTTAATGGTACTCCTTCAACATCAATTGCTCCTAAAATGGGAATGGAGGCAACAAGTCTTTCAAGAACATTAAAATCCATGGAAGTTAGAGGTCTTGTAGAGAGGGGTCCAAATCCTGATGATGGACGTGGAGTCATTGTAAAACTTACAAAACTTGGGAAGGAAAAAAGAGTGATTGCTAAAAGTTTAGTGCTAAGTTTTAATGATTGTTTAAAAAAACATTTTTCACAAGCTGAGTTAGATTCATTCGTATCAATGTCAAATAAAATAATTGACATAATAAATTCTGAAAATATTTACACATGAAAAATTATGAATAGGAAAATTAATATGGTTGCTGTTTTAGGTTCAGGTGTTATGGGCTCTGGTATTGCATGTCATTTTGCTAATATTGGAGTTGAAGTAATTCTTCTTGATCTAATTCCAAAAAAAAATAATGGTGAAATAAATGACATAACTTATAGAAATAATATTGTTAATGATAATCTTCAAAAATCTATTAATTCTAAACCTTCTCCACTATATGATAAAAAATTTTTATCAAGAATAAGTATAGGAAATTTTATAGACGATTTTTCTAAAATATCAAAGGCTGATTGGATTATTGAGGCAGTTGTGGAAAATTTAGAAATAAAAAAAAAAATATTAAAAAAAATTGAAAAATTTAGAACTCCAGGGACTATAATTAGTAGTAATACTTCAGGTATACCTATTAAAAAATTGTGTTTTGGTTTATCTATAGAATTTCAGCAGCATTTTTTAATAACGCATTTTTTCAATCCCCCCAGATATTTAAAATTACTTGAAGTAATACCAAGTTCAAAATGTAAACAAAACGTTTGTGATTTTATATTAGATTATTGCAGTCGCTTTTTAGGAAAATCTACTGTGTTATGTAATGACACACCAGGTTTTATTGGAAATAGAATCGGAATTTTTTCAATTTTAAATTTACTTCATAATTTAAATTCATATAATTTATCAATTGAAGAGATTGATTTACTAACTGGTCCAGTAATTGGTCGCCCAAAATCTGCAACATTTAGAACATTAGACTTAGTTGGAATAGATACCCTAATAAATGTAGCTAATGAAATTTTTATAAACTGTGAAAACGATGAAAAAAGAAATATTTTCAAAATTCCTGATTTCATTGAAAAAATGAGTTCAAAAAATTATCTTGGAAGCAAAAGCGGGAAAGGTTTTTATAAAAAAATAAAACGCTCTGGCGAGACAAAATCAATAATTAAGGTACTCAATTTAAACACCTTTGAGTACTTAAGCCAAGCAAAAGCCAAAATTAATATTGTCAAACAGGCAAAAAAAATCAAAAATGTTTCTGAGAGACTTAAATTTCTAATCGGCGGTGACAATAAGTTTCATATGTTTTACAAAAGATTCTTTGGTGAAATTTTTTCATATATACAAAATATGATTCCTGAAATTAGTGATAACATATATAAAATAGACGAGGCAATGCGTTCAGGCTTTGGATGGAAACAAGGACCTTTTGAAATATGGGATGCAATCGGACTAAAAAATGGAATTAAGCTCATTAAGGATTCTGGCAATGAATTAAGCGAATGGGTAAAATATTTGGAAAAAAATGAACTTAAAAAATTTTATGCAATAGAAGATAATTTTAAAGTTTATTTTGATGTGTTAAATAATAAATATTCCGAAATACCCAATCAAAAATCATATGTATTATTAGAAAATTATAAAGAAAATAAGACAGTATGGGAAAATGAAGACTGCTCAATAATTGATATTGGTGATGGAATATTAAATATTGAGTTTAACAGTAAAATGAATACAATAGGTTCTGGTATTTTGCAAGGTCTAAATAAAGCCATTGAAATCGGTGAAAAGAACTTTCAAGGACTTATTATTGGAAACGAGGGAGATAACTTTTCAGCAGGTGCTGATTTAGGAATGATATTTATGATGTCTGTTGAGCAAGAATATGAAAAATTAGATATTGCTATCAAATATTTTCAGGAAACAATGATGAAACTTAGATATTCTAATATTCCAACGATAGCATCGCCGCATGGTTTAACCTTAGGAGGAGGCTGCGAACTTTGTATGCACGCTGATAAAGTAGTTGCGGCTGCTGAGACATATATTGGGTTAGTTGAGTTTGGGGTTGGTCTAATTCCAGGTGGAGGTGGTACAAAAGAGATGACTTTACGAACATCTGAAAGTTTTAAAAAAAATGATGTTGAATTAAATATTTTAAGAGAAAGCTTTTTAAATATCGCAATGGCTAAAGTCTCTGAATCAGCTTACCAAGCCTTTGGGCTTGGAATTTTTCAAAAAGAAAAAGATTATGTTGTTGTTGAAAACAAAAGACTTTTAGGCATAGCAAAACAGGAAATTATTAATATAGCTAACAGAGGGTACACAAAACCAATAAAGAATAAAGAAATTAAAGTTTTAGGAAAGCAATCATTGGGAATGTTTTATGTTGGTTCTGATAGTATGATGTCAGGAAATTATATTTCAAAACATGATAAAAAAATTGCAAATAAGTTAGCTTATGTTATGTCTGGTGGTGATTTATCAGAGCCTAGTTATGTTAGCGAAGACTACCTTCTTGAAATTGAACGTGAGGCTTTTCTTTCACTATGTGGTGAAAAAAAGACGTTAGAAAGAATTGAACATATGTTGAAAACAGGTAAACCACTCAGAAATTAGTTATGAAAACTGCTTACATAGTAAAAGCTTATCGAACAGCAGTAGGAAAGGCACCAAAAGGACTTTTTAGATTTAAAAGACCTGACGAGCTTGCTGCTGATACTATAAAATATCTAATTAATTCTATTCCAAATCTTGACAAAAGATTAATTGATGATATAATTATTGGCAATGCAATGCCTGAAGCAGAGCAAGGACTAAACATGGGAAGATTAATCTCCTTGATGGCACTTGACACTGATAAAGTAGCAGGGGTTACAATCAACAGATATTGTGCTTCTGGACTTGAAACCATAGCAATGGCAACTGCAAAAATTCAATCAGGAATGGCTGAATGTATAATAGCAGGTGGAACAGAAAGTATGAGTTTTATTCCTATGGGTGGATTCAAAGCTGTACCAGATTATGAAATTGTAAAAAAAGGAAAAGAAAATTACTATTGGGGGATGGGGCTAACTGCTGAAGCAGTTGCAAATGAGTTTTCGATTTCAAGGTCTGAACAAGACTTATTTGCATTTAATTCTCATAAAAAGGCTTTAAATGCACTTGACAAAAATTATTTTCAAGATGAAATTGTTCCAATTAAAATTAATGAAACGTATGTAGATGGTTTAGAAAGAAAGACAAGATCATATTTAGTTGAAAAAGATGAAGGTCCAAGAAAAGATACATCAATTGATAAGTTGAAAAAATTAAAAGCTGTGTTTAAAAAAGATGGTTCAGTTACCGCAGGAAATTCATCTCAGATGAGTGATGGTGCAGCCATGGTACTGGTTATGAGTGAAAAAATGATGAATAATTTAAAAGTCAAGCCAATAGCAAAAATGATTAGCTATTCGGTAGCGGGAGTACCTCCTAGAATAATGGGAATTGGACCTGTAGAAGCGGTTCCTAAAGCACTGAAACAAGCAAATTTAAAACTCAATAATATTGATTTGATTGAACTCAATGAAGCATTTGCTTCACAGTCACTGGCAGTTATTAAAACATTAGGAATTAATCCATTGAAAATTAATGTGAATGGCGGAGCTATTGCTCTTGGACACCCTCTTGGTTGCACTGGAACCAAGCTCACAGTTCAAATAATTAACGAAATGAAACGAAGAAAGAAAAAATACGGGATGGTTACTATGTGTGTTGGTACTGGACAGGGAGCAGCTGGTATTTTTGAATTGGTTTAAAATTTACATGAACTTTTTTTTCCTCATCCAATCGTCATTATAAATTTTTCCGATATACCTACTCCCCGAGTCATGTAGTAATACGACAATTACATCATTTGAATTAAATTTTTTTTCTAATTGTAAAAGTCCTTTTATTGCTGCACCACAAGAATTTCCAGCAAAAATACCTTCTAATCTTGCAAGTTTTCTTGTATACAAAGCTGCATCCTTATCAGTAACTTTCTCAAAACCGTCAATAATTTTAAAATCTACATTTTTTGGAATTATGTCTTCCCCTATACCTTCAGTTGAATATGGATATATTTCATTTTTATCAAAAACTCCAGTTTCATGATATTTTTTAAATACTGACCCATAAGTGTCAATACCCCATATTTTTATTGCTGGATTTTTTTCTTTTAAATATTTCCCAACGCCTGAGATAGTTCCACCTGTACCTACTCCAACAACAAAATGAGTTACTTTTCCTTTAGTCTGTTTCCAAATTTCTGGACCTGTTTCTTCATAATGAGCCTGTGTGTTAGACAAATTGTCATATTGATTTACATACCATGCTCCAGGTATTTCACTAGCTATTCTTTTTGAAGTTGAATAATATGAGCGTGGGTCATCGGGTTCGACATTTGTTGGACAAACAATTACCTCTGCACCTACAGCTCTTAAAACATCAAATTTTTCTTGTGATTGCTTGTCTGTTGAAACACAAATTAGATTATAACCTTTCACTATGGCTGCAAGAGCGAGACCCATACCAGTATTTCCCGATGTTCCTTCAACAATTGTTGATCCTGGCTTCAGCTTACCTTTAGCTTCGGCATCTTCAATCATTTTTAATGCAATCCTATCCTTTACTGAACTACCTGGATTAAAATACTCAACCTTGGCAAGAACAGTTGAACTAATTTGAGATGTGATTTTATTTAACCTTATAAGTGGTGTATTGCCAATTGTTTGTAAAATATTTTTTTTAAAATCCATGTCTGTAAGAGCTATTTATTTAAACTAATCGATTTTATTGGTGACATTTTAGTAATTACATATGTCGGAATTAATAAAAATAACATACACGAAAAAAAAGTAATTAAATTTATTAATAATACGCTGAAAAAGTTAATATAGACAGGAACTTTCTTTACATAGTAGGTTTCTGGATTTAATGAAATAATTCCAGTAAAATCCTGAAAAATTAAAAAAGACAAACCGATTACATTGCCAAAAAAAAGACCAATAGTTATTAAGTAAGCGCCCTGTATTAAAAAAATTTTTTGAACAGATTTTATACTCGATCCTAAAATTCTAACTGTTGCAATCATATTCGTTTGTTCAATAATCAAAGCTAACAAAGAGGTAATCATATTTATTCCACCAACAAAAATCATAATAATAATAATCAAAGATATATTGTAATTAAAAAGGTTTATCCAACTATAAATTTCTGAAAATTGCTCATTGACACTTCTAACACTCAAAAAGTCTTCAATAGAATTATATATTTCTTCTGTTTTTTTTTCTAAGTTTGAATTACTATCAAAAAAAATTTCAAGCCCTCCAACTTGAGATTTATTCCAATTCAAAATAGATCTAATAACTTCAATATGACCAATAATAAAATTTTTGTCATAATCAGAGAAGTCTGTTTCAAATAGTGATGTGATTTTTAATGTTCTTCTTTTAGGAAAAAGAATATCTTCAGAGTAAAAATAAATTTGTAAAAAATCATCAATTCCAACTCCAAACTTTCTAGATAAATTCTTTGAAATCCAAATCTCATTTGTTTTAAGTGATTTTTTTTCAGTCGGATTTTTTATAAAATAATTAAATTTTTTGTTGTAAGTTGAATCAATTCCTTTGAAAATTATTCCTTCAAAGGTTCCTCCCTTTACAGCTAGTCCTCCAATATATCCAATGTTCTGTACATGATTTACTGATTTAAGTTTATTTAAGTCATATGTTATTTTAGCAGAGTTTTCAATTGATTTTAAAGTCTGATGTGATTTCAAGTTTTGCATGTCAGTTACCAAAACTTGACCATTGAACATCGAAATTTTTTCACTAATTTTTTTTTGAAGCCCTGTACCAGTACCAAGTGCAATTAACATGGATGTTATTCCAATTGCAATTGCTGATATGCCAATAATTAAAATGGGTTTTGAATAACCTTTAAATAAAGTACGTTGAAAAATTATTTTTTTTGCTATAAACCAATTAAAATTCATCTATTAAGGTATATTCAAATATTTATGAGTTTGTAGAGAAACAAGCCATTCAGGATTATTTAGAACATGTGAAACTATAATTGGCATGGTACTCTCTCTTTTGCTCCATTCAGGCTGTAAATATAATTTACAGTGTTTACCAACATACATTTTTTGTTCTTCGGCAAATCTAATATCATGATTATTATGAATTATAACTTTTAACTCATCTGCCTTTTCATATATATTATTTTTTGGTGGCATTGTCTTTTTTGGAGATAAACAAATCCAATCCCATGTGCCAGTCAAAGGATATGCGCCTGATGTTTCTATATGAATTTTGATGCCCTCATTCTTTAATTTATTTGTTAATGGAGTCATGTTCCACATTAATGGTTCTCCACCAGTTACAACCACAATATTTGAATATTTTTTGACTTTTTCTACAATTTTATCTACATAAGTGGGAGGATGTAAATCTGCATTCCAACTTTCCTTGACATCACACCAATGACATCCAACATCACACCCACCTATTCTAATAAAAAATGCTGAACTACCTTTATGGTAACCCTCACCCTGAATCGTGTAAAAAGCTTCCATAAGAGGTAATGCATCGCCTTTATCAACAGCTTTTTGCATTTGTTTATTCATGATGTTTTTCTGATATATGCGTGCATTGTATTTTTAAGTAGCATAGCAATTGTCATGGGACCTACGCCTCCTGGCACAGGAGTTATATAACTTGATTTTTTAATTACATTATCAAAATCTACATCTCCAACAATTTCGTAGCCCTTAGGCTTTAACGGGTTTTTTACGCGTGTAATTCCAACATCAATTACTATACAATTTTTTTTTATCATTTCCGATTTTAAAAAATTTGGAATCCCTAAAGCTGAAATAATCACATCTGCTTGCTTTGTTAAGTTGACAAGGTTATTTGTTTTGCTATGAGTTAAAATTACAGTGGCGTTTCCAGGATTTCCCTTATTTGACATCAAAATACTAATAGGTTTTCCTACAATATTGCTTCTACCAAGAACAACAACGATTTTTCCTTCTAATGAAATTTTATATCGTGAAAAAATTTCCATAATTCCATATGGTGTTGCTGGTATAAATGTTTCTAATCCCAATGCCATTTTCCCAAAATTTGATGGGTGAAAGCCGTCAACATCTTTGCTTGGTTTGATTTGATTTAAAATTTTTTCTTCATTTATGTGTTTTGGTAATGGAAGTTGAACTATAAATCCATCAACGTCACTGTTTTGATTGAGTTTATTTATCTCATTTATTAATTTTTGCTCGCTAATTTTTTCATCAAGTTTAATTAAAGAGGAATTGTAACCAATTTTTTTACAAGATTTAACTTTACTGGAAACATAAGTTAAACTTGCTCCATCATTTCCAACAATTATTGCAGCTAGATGTGGAACTTTTTTTCCACTTTTAATTAGAATATCAACTTGAAATTTTAATTCGTCTTTAATTTGTTTTGAAAGCAGCTTTCCATCTAATATCTTACTCATTTTTTAAACATATTCAACAAATTTGACTTTTTTCCCGATTGCATCATTTTCATCATTTTATTCATTTGTTCAAATTGTTTTACCAATTTATTCATCTCTTCAATACCAACACCAGCTCCTTTTGAGATTCTTTTTTTTCTACTAAAATCAATCAATTTTGGGTATTGACGCTCTTTAGGTGTCATCGAATTAATTAATGCTTCAACTCCCTTGAATACATTTTCATCAATTTCTACTCCAGATAATGCTTTGTTAGCACCAGGAATCATCCCAACTAGGTCCTTCATAGATCCCATTTTTTGAACTTGTTTAATTTGAGTTAAAAAATCATCATATCCAAACTGTTTTTTTGCAATCTTCTTTTGAATTTTTCTAGCAGTTTCGATATCAACTTTTTCTTGTGCTTTTTCAACAAGACTAACTACATCACCCATTCCAAGAATTCTGTCTGCCATCCTGTTGGGGTGAAAAACATCAATTGCATCTAGCTTTTCACCTGTGCTAATGAACTTAATTGGCTTATTAATTAAAGATTTAACAGACAATGCTGCACCTCCTCTTGCGTCACCATCCATTTTGGTTAAAATAACTCCATCAAATTTAATTTTGTCATGAAAAGTTTTTGCAGTGTTAACAGCATCTTGACCCATCATAGAATCTAAAACAAAGAGAATTTCTGTTGGCTTTGTAGCGTTTTTTATACTTTGTATTTCTTCCATCATTAAATCATCGATTGCTAATCTACCTGCGGTGTCAATAATCACAACATTAAATTGTTCTTTTATTGCATGTTTAATTGCTTTTTTTGCAATCGAAACTGGATTTTTGTTATCAACTTCGCTAAAAACTTTTACATCAATTTGCTCACCAAGGACCTCTAATTGTTCAATAGCTGCTGGTCTATATACATCACAAGCAACTAACAAAACTTTTTTTGATTGATTGTATTTTAATTTTTTTGCTAGTTTGGCTGAAAATGTAGTTTTTCCACAACCTTGCAACCCACTTAGTAATACTACAGCAGGTTTTCCAGATGTTTTCAAGTCCTCTTTATTTCCGCCTAAAAGTTCGGTAAGTTCATCTTGAACGACCTTAATCATTAATTGACTAGGTTTCAATGACGAGAGAACCTTACTACCTAAAGCTTTTACTTTCACTCTATCAACAAAAGATTTAGCAATTTTATAATTTACATCTGCGTCAATTAAAGCTCTTCTAATTTCTTTCATGGTTTCAGAGACATTAACTTCAGTGATTCTTCCGTGACCTTTTAAAGTTTTAAGAGCCGAATCAATTTTTTGAGATAATCTTTCAAACATGATTTTAATTTAAGTTTTTTTTATTGTGCATCAAAAAAATAACAAAAACATGAGGAATTGTTATTGATGCTAAAAATGCGAAAAAAGTAGATATTATTGATAAGCCTGTTTTCTCAATATAATAATAAGATATAATAAGTCCAAAAATAGCAAGTAACCAATATGGTAATGCAAATTTTAAATATTTATAGGTTTTATTTTTTTCCTTTGGAAAAAGTTCATGTGATTGTTCATTAAGCGAGGGTAAACTATGCCAAAGGATAAAATAAACAGAAAATGACCAAAACAAATCATTGGTAACAAATAAAAGGGATATAAAAATCAGCGAGAGGGTTTGGAATAAAAGTTGATTTTTATAGCTATTTATTTTTCTTAAAAACAAAAATATTAAAACAATCGTAGAAATTATTAAAACATAAATTAAAAATTCTTTCGCTATAATAACTGAAGAAATTTCATTAATTATAGATTGTGTTTCATTAAAATTGGAAATAAACAAAATTGAAAATAACAATACTCCATAAAAAAAATAAAAAATATTATCAGAGGTAGATGAAATTATAGATTTATTGTACCACTGTTGCTCTCCAAAATGAAATGAACTAATTAGAACAAAAAATATTAGTGCAATAATAGGGTTTTGATATAATGCAAATACCATTACTAAAATGAAAGCTAGATAAATAAAAAAAATTAACGTAAAAGTTATTTTTTTTGATGTTTTTATACTTTTTGTGACCAAATACAAGTCATTGGCACCATGAATTATTCCTACAGTTAATACATTTAATACTGCAATTACATTTAGTATGGCTTTTGGAACAAAAACCCCCAAAATAGTGCAAATCAGAGTGATAAGCAGTGTTTTTGATTCAGATTTGGATAATTTTAACAACTTTTCTTTAACATTTTGTAAAAAAATCAATTAAATATATACGATTTGTTCAATTTTTTTTACCTTGTGCTCAACAAAAATATAATTTAATATACTATGACACTATTTAATATTATAACAACGGCGGATCTTGCTGATCCGGTAAACTTTACTTTCTTCTTAGGAGCGATGGCTATGACGGCTGCTGCGGCATTCTTCTTTCTATCAATTCCTCTTGTGGATGGTAAATGGAAAAATTCAATTTTAGTTTCAGGTTTAATCTGTGGTATTGCTGCAGTACACT
>PKDV01000052.1 GCA_002862715.1 Flavobacteriaceae bacterium
TGAAAGACAATTGGGTTTGGCTCATTTTTTAGAGCACATGGCTTTTAATGGCACAAAAAGTTTTAAAAAAAATGATATTGTTTCTTTTCTGCAAAGCATTGGAGTAGAATTTGGTGCGGATTTAAATGCTTACACCAGTTTTGATGAAACCGTTTACATATTACCAATTCCTCTTGAAAAACCCGAAAACCTTGACAATGGATTCAAAATTATTAAAGAGATGGGTTTTGACATGCTTTTAGATGAGTCTGAAATTGATAATGAAAGAGGAGTAGTTTTAGAAGAGAGAAGAACTAGGTTGGGGCCTAATAGTCGCATTTCTGAAAAAGCTTTAAAGTATGAACTTTTTGGATCTCAATATGTTGATAGATTACCTATTGGAAAGAAAGAAATATTGGAAAATTTTACATACGATGATTTAATAAGATTTTATAAAGATTGGTATAGGCCTGATCTTATGGCTTTAATTGCTGTAGGCGATGTGGATGTGGATACTTTAGAAAAAAAGGTAATAAAATACTTTAATGACATTCCTAAGGTTGAAAATCCAAGAGTGCGTACCGTCTTCAATGTTCCAAACCATGATGACACTAAAGTTTTAGTCGCAACTGAAAAAGAAGCGCAAACTACAAGAGTTAGCATAACTTATAAAGACAGAGAAAATGCGAAACCAGTTAAAACTCTTCTTGATTACAGGGACAATATTATTAATAGATTATTTTCAAATTTGATGTCAGATAGATTGGGCGAACTTTCAAGTAGTGAAAATCCTCCTTTTATATCAGCTTTTTCAGGTTATGGTTCAACTGTGAGGACTAAAAATGCTTATAGTTCAACTGCACTAACAACTCCTGAAAAGGCACTAACTTCACTAAATTCGTTATTAGTTGAAAATGAAAGAGTCAAAAAATATGGTTTTTTAGAAAGTGAGCTTTCAAGAGCAAAAAAGAACTTATTAAAAAGATATGAATCTTCTTATAATGAAAGAGACAAACTCACTAGTAGCAGAATTGTTTTTGAGTATGTAAATAATTTTTTGGAACAAGAGCCAATACCAGGTATCGAGTGGGAATATAAATTTTTACAATTTGTCCTGCCTTCAATTACACTGGCAGAGGTAAATGATAGAATCAACAAATTTGTCCATGATGATAATATGGTCGTTACCTTAGCTGGCGTTCAAAATAAGTTTACAGAGAATATTGACGAGCTACAAATAAGAAATTTAATATCCGATGTAAAAAATATTAGTATCGAAGCTTACGCTGAAGAAGATATTAAAGAAAATTTAATTGAAAAATTACCAACTGGAAGTAAAATTACTTCAAAAAATTATATAGAAATCATTGACAGTTATGAACTAATTCTGGAAAATGGTATAAAAGTTTTTTATAAAAAAACAGATTATCAAAATGATAATATTTTAGTTAGAGCTATTAGTCCGGGTGGTACGAGTTTGTATAACGATAAAGATTTTTTAGCTACTTCACTTGCCACAGGTTTTCTATCAGAAGCTGGATTTGGAGGTCTAACTACAAGTGATATGGAAAAATTTATGAGCGGAAAAACAGCGAGTTTCAATACTTCAGTTGGCCCATATTCTGATAATGGCTCTGGAAGATCTTCAGTTAAGGATTTAGAAACTATGTTCGAGTTGATATACTTGAATTTTACTTCATTAAACTTCAATCCAGTTTTATTCAACGCATTTGTAAATAATTACAAATCGTTCTACTTGAACTTGCTCTCAAGACCTCAAACCTTTTTTCAAATCAAAGTTGGAGAAAAACGTAATGTTGGAAACGCTAGATACATAGGATTTCCTACTGAAAAAGACTTTGAAAAAATAAATTATCCATTAGCATATAAGCTAAGAAATGACAGGTTTTCTGACGCTAATGATTTTATTTTCTTTTTTGTTGGAAACTTTGACTTTGAAAAATTAGAAAAACTTATTGAAAAATATTTAGGAGCACTTCCAACTTTATCGTCTAGTGAAAATTACATAATACCTGAGTTTAGAACAAAAGACGAATATGAAAAATTTGAAGTAAAAAAAGGTAAAGAACCAAAAAGTTATGTAACATTTAATTGGCAAGAGGAAACAGAATACAGCTCATCGATTGCAACAAATATTAATCTTTTGGGTGAAATTTTAAGCAATAACTTAATTAAAAAATTAAGAGAAGAAGAAAGTGGAGTTTACGGAGTTGGTGCAAGGGGTTCCATGAGTAAAATACCATTTGGTAATGTTTCCTTTAATATTTCTTTTCCATGTGGACCTGAAAATGTTGATTCATTAGTAAACTGGACGTTAGAACAAATACAAAATATTAAAGATGGTAATGTGAGTGAAGAAGATCTTAACAAAGTCAAAGAATCGTCTTTAATTAATTTTAAAGAAAACACTAAAAGGAATGGATATTGGATGAATTATTTAATTAACTCAATTCAACTAGATTTAGAATGGGATAGATTTTCAAACTATGAAAACAAAATTAAAGAAGTTAAAACTGAAGATATAATCGAAACAGCGAAAATTTATCTTGATGATTCTTATTTCTTAGCAATATTAAACCCTGAGGACTAAAATTATTTATTTTGTTCTTTAGGTTTATTTGCTAAAAATACACCTAATAAAATCATTACAGCGCTGATAATTTCAAGGATTCCAATGCTTTCACCATCTAATACTCCCCAAAAAAAAGCTACAATAGGAATCAGATATGTAACAGACGAGACAAAAATTGGGGTCGAAATTTTTACAAGCTTTAAAAATAGAATTTTTGCTATTGCTGTAGCGAAAAAAGCTAATAATACTATGTATCCTAAACTATTTATTA
The DNA here is from genome assembly GCA_002862715.1 of Flavobacteriaceae bacterium. Lineage (GTDB taxonomy): Bacteria > Bacteroidota > Bacteroidia > Flavobacteriales > Flavobacteriaceae. The sequence goes on from PKDV01000052.1 coordinate 2,844, forward strand.
GTTCAGGTTCTTTTAAATTTTCGAAACTAAAAAAATCAGAAACAAAAAGATATATGAATGCTGGTGGAAAAATTGCAATGAAATTACCTAATGCGATTGCCACTGGTTTTACATTAGATAATTTTATTTTCAAAAAATGAATATTTGTCGCATAACAAATTGAAGCACATATGATAAGAAACGAATAAAAAAAATCATTATTAACAGCAGAATTAATTCCGTTCCAAATAAGGGTAAATGTTCCAATAAAACCAAGTGCAACTCCAATGTATTGTCTCAAATAAATTTTGCTAGAAAAAAATAAAAGTCCAATAATGAGGGTAAAAATTGGTGTTAACGAGTTCATAATTGCTGTGAGTGCAGAATCAATATATTTTTGTGCGAAAGCAAATAAAAATGATGGGAAAAAAGTACCTATAAAACCAGTAATAACAAGCCATTTCCATTCATAATAAGTCAAATTTGATATAGAATTGTAGCCTACAATTAGCAAAAAAAAACAACTAATTATTATCCTAACGCTTCCTAATTGAAGGGGTGTCAAACCAATTAGTCCATATTTTATTAAAATATATGAACTACCCCAGATAAAGGATAATAAACAAAGATAAAACCATTTATTTTGGGACATAAAATTCAAAAATTTAGAAAATTGAGTTAAATTAAACTTGTTAAATTTGCAAACTTATTATGAAAAAATTCATTTACCTAATTGGCGTATTAACCTTTATGTCGTGTAGCAATAAATCACCCGAAATAAAAACCATAGAAATCAGCGAAAAAAGTATTTTTTCAATATCAGATAATCTTACCAAACTTAACATTTCAATTGACGGGATGAGTTGCGAAATGGGTTGTGCCTTAAAAATTGAAAAAAAACTTAATGCTAAATATGGAGCGAATACCATTAAAGTTGATTTTTTAAAAAAAACCGGTATCGTTCAATTTGACAATCAGATTTTAGATTTCGATAAAATTAAAAATGAGATAGAAAATTTAGGTCCATATAAGGCGAATAAAAAACTATAGAAAATTTTAATTCCACCTTATAGTTTCAATAATTTTTTTTATGTCTTTTTCAATATATGAAATAGGTTGACGTAAAGAATCGAAATTTGGCTGAGCTTTAAAAATTAATGAGCCTGTTAAAAAATTTTTTTTCTTATCAGTAACAAAAAAATGTAAATTAGAAGGCGATGCTCCCACAATCAAAATACTTTTACCAAAAATATTTTGTTTCGTATTTTCAAATACTTTTTCATCTATTCTTGATGCATTTTTACTAAAAATTTCAATTCTTCTTTTAAAATCTAATTGTAAATCTTTATATGAAGATATACTTAAATCAAAATACGTTAAGTAAAGATTCCCTTTAAGAGGTTTGTAATCTAAATCAATACTGCAATCGGTAGATTTAATTGGAGTTGAAATTGAATTGATTTCAAACTCATAGTCACATAAAGTTTTTAAGGTTTTATATGTGGCGTCAGGATATTTTAATAATAAATATGATTTTGGTTTTGGTGTATCTATTTTACAGGAAATTAAAAAAAAAATAAAAAATAATCTTTTAAGCATTTTACTTTTGAACTTTAATTTGTCTAATCCTTTTTCTATCAACTGACTCAACTGTAAAAGTTAAGTTTTGAAACTTGCATATACTATTTTTTTGTGGGAAAGATCCTAGTTGTTCTAAGAGAAAACCTGCTATAGTTTCAGATTCTCCCTTAAGATTTTCAAACACTTGTGTTTTGTCAATTTTTAAAATTTTATAGAAATCTCGTAAAGAGGTTTTTCCATCGAACACAAATGTATTACTATTTAATTTTGAGTATGATACATCGTACTCATCGAACTCATCACTAATTTCACCAACGATTTGCTCAATTACATCATCCAAAGAAATTACACCGGATGTGCCACCATATTCATCAACGACTACCGCTAAATGAATTCTTTTTGACTGAAAATCGCTAAGTAAATCGTCAAGTTTTTTGTTTTCAGGAACAAAATATGGTTCTCTAATTAATTTATTCCAGTTAAAGCTCTTTTTATCTAAATGAGGTAATAAATCTTTAATGTATAAAATCCCTACTATTTTATCAATGGTCTCCTTATAAACAGGAACCCTAGAAAAACCCATTTCTTTTATAAGAACAACTATCTCATCAAGTTTGGTTTTTTTGTCAAGGGCAAATAAATCAATTCTAGGACACATTATTTGCTTTGTTTCAGTATTTCCGAAAGTTACAATTCCCTTTAGAATCTTTTGCTCATCTTTTGTTGTTGCTTTTTTATCGGTTAGTTCTAAAGCTTGAGACAAATGGTCTACTGAAATATTTGATGTAGTTTTTCCTAGCTTTTTTTGAAGAGAATAAGTAATATTTCCCATTGGAAATGTGAAAAAGAAAAACACATATCTGTCAAAAAAATAAATTGGCCATGCCATTTTTCTTGCAAAACTTTTTGCATTTTTATTTCCATAAACCTTGGGTAAAATTTCTCCAAATATTAAAACAATAGCAGTAATTAAACCTACCTCTAAAATGAATTGTATAAAAACATTTGAAATAGATATAAAGAGATAGTTTGTTAAAGACCAAAAAATCAAAACTGCAGCTATATTAAATAAGTTATCCATTAACAGAATTACAGCCAATAATCTTCTTGGATTGTTTCTTAAATCTGCAATAATACGTTCAGATTTAGATTTAGAATTTGTTATTTTTTTAATGTAGGACGGAGAGAGTGAAAAAAAAGCAACTTCGCCTCCAGAAACAAGCCCTGATAAGATAATAAATAAAAACAATAAAAAAATTTTAACAAATACTAATGTTTCAATTTCAAGAAATAGGAATGGTGAATACAAAAATTAGATATTAAAAAGGAAGATCGTCTGACTCAGAAATTGATTCATTTGAAGCTTCAGATTCAGACGTTGGCGAAATTTGATTTAAGGTTTGACTTTCATTTCTTTGTGTTAAAAATGTAAAATCATTAACGTGTATTTCAGTTGAATATCTATCTTTTCCGTCATCGCCTTGCCATTTTCTGGTCTTTATTCTTCCTTCAACATAAACGCGATCACCTTTTTTCAAAAACTTTTCACAAATTTCAGCTGCTTTGTTTCGAACAATAATTGTGTGCCATTCAGTATTTGAGACCTTTTCACCAGTCTGTTTATTTTTATATGTCTCAGAAGTTGCAATAGGAAACCTACCAATACAGTTTCCTCCATCAAACTGAGTGATTTTAACATCATCACCTAAATGACCTATTAGCATTACTTTATTTAAGGTACCGTTCATAATCGAATTAATCAAAATTACATCATAGAACCAAATTGTCCAAAAAGTCAACGATAATCTTTGGTAAAGGGTAATTCCTTAATGAGTTTAGAGAAAAATTAAATTTATGGTTAACGTTCTTAAACAGCCAAAAAACAGTTCTTAATTCCTGATGAGTTAAGTAGTGGGTTTTTTCATAAATTTTGCTAATAAATATACCGTCCTGTTTTGCCCAACTTGGTAATGAATACATATAGATTAAATCATCACTATTTAAAGTTTTTGAAGTTTCAATCAATGGAAATTCATAAAGTCCTTTCCATATATCATTATCTTCTCTCTTAATTATTATGGTATTATTTTCTAAATCAAATGGTACCAAATAATTAAAAAATCTTACTTTTTTTTGTTTTTTTTGAACTTTAACAGGTCTTAAACTAACAATATTTTTTTTAAATGATAGGCATTTTTCGTTGAGTACACATGTGTGGCACAAGGGTTTTAATGGCTTGCAATTTAAAGCTCCGAATTCCATCAATGCTTCATTATAATCGCCTGGATTTTTCAAATCTAAAGTTGATTTTGCTAAATCATGGAATATTTTTTTTGATGCGTGTTTATTTATTGGTTGGTTTACATCAAAATATCTTGATAAAACTCTATATACATTCCCGTCTATTACAGGGTAGGGCTTATTGAAACAAATTGATAAAATAGCTGATGCCGTATAATCCCCTATTCCTGGAAGCTTTATCAAATCATTATAAACATTTGGAAAAATTCCATCATATTTATTAGTTACAACTTTTGCTGTTTTTAAAATATTAATTGCCCTTGAATAATAACCAAGACCCTGCCAAATGAGTAAAACTTCCTCTTCTGTTGATTTAGACAAATCAAAAATTGTTGGATATTTAGAAACAAAAGTATTGAAGTATTTTAATCCAGTTGAAACTTTTGTTTGTTGTAATATTATTTCTGAAATCCACACATAATAAGGATTATTTGAATTTCTCCATGGTAATTGTCTTTTATTGATTTTATACCAGTCTAATAATTTCTCTGAAAATTTATCCATAACTCAAATTTACATCCAATCATCGTTCTTATAACAATTAATTGTATGCAATGCTTTATGAATTAAATTTTTATATTAGCGGACCTAATAACCATAAACATTAAAATTTATGACAAAAGCCGAAATCGTTTCAAAAATTTGTGAAAAATTAGGAGTCGAAAAATCGGATGCTCATGAAATTGTTAACATGTTTATGTCTGAAATAAAGGATTCTCTAGAAACTGGACAAAATGTTTATTTGAGAGGATTTGGGAGTTTTGTTGTAAAAACTAGAAAAGCAAAAAAGGGCAGAAATATTTCAAAGAATATCACTATTGATATTCCAGCACACAATATTCCATCTTTTAAGCCTGCAAAAGTTTTTTTGAATATGGTGAAAAATAAGGTAAAAATTATTAAATAAATTATTATAGATGCCAAGTGGTAAAAAACGTAAAAGACACAAGGTAGCAACGCACAAGCGTAAAAAAAGAAGTCGAGCTAATCGACACAAGAAAAAATAATTTTTCTTAAAAACATGAGCAAAAGTTCATTGAAATAAAATTATTTAAAAGTATGTTCATCTTGTAAATAATTTAAATGATTTAAAGATTGTTGAATATTCCACAACTATTTTTGTGGATAAAAAATATAATATTGTGAGTAAAGAATTAATTATTCGTTCACGTTCTACTTCAGTTGATTTTGCCTTACTAAAAGACGGAAAGCTAGTAGAATTTCATAAAGAAATTGATGAAAATAAGTTTAATGTTGGTGATATTTTTCTATCAAAGATTAAAAAGACGTTGTCTGGACTTAATGCTGCGTTTATTAATGTTGGGTATGAAAAAGATGCTTTTCTTCATTATCATGATCTTGGACCTAAAGTTTCTACGTTACTAAAATTTACTAAACGTGCAGCTTCTGGAAAAATTAAAGATTATTCTCTAAAAAAGTATCCAATTGAACCAGAAATAAAAAAAGATGGAGTGATAACTGACGCCATTCAATCCAATCAATCAATTTTGGTTCAAATTATCAAAGAACCAATTTCTACAAAAGGACCTAGGGTAAGCTCTGAGCTTTCATTAGCCGGTAGATATTTAGTATTGGTTCCTTTTTCAGACCGTGTATCAATATCGCAGAAAATATCAACTAGAGAAGAAAAAAATAGACTAAAGAAATTGGTTTTTAGTATCAAACCAAAAGGATTTGGAGTGATAATTAGGACTGTTGCGGAGGGTAAGAAAGTAGCCGAACTTGATAAAGATCTTCAAGATTTATTTAATCGTTGGATTAATATGTGTAAGAAAATACAAAACTCAGACTATCCTTCAAGAGTACTTAGCGAATTGACCAGGGCGTCATCAATTTTAAGAGATATTTTTGATGATGGATTTACAGGCATTCACGTTGACGATTCTGAACTTCTTAATGAAGTAAAAGATTATTTGGAACAAATTGCGCCAAATAGAATTAACATAGTTAAACTATTCAAGAGCCAAGTTCCAATATTTGAACATTTCGGAATAGAAAGACAAATAAAATCTTCTTTTGGTAGAACCGTTTCAATGAATAGAGGAGCTTATCTAATTGTTGAGCATACTGAGGCACTACATGTAATTGATGTAAACAGTGGTAACAGGTCCAACAAGGCTAAAAATCAAGAAGATACAGCTTTAGAGGTGAATATGATTGCTGCAACCGAAATTGCAAGACAATTAAGACTTAGGGATATGGGTGGTATAATTGTTGTTGATTTTATTGATATGATAAAACAAGAAAACAGAAAAACACTTTTCGAACACTTTAAAAGCGTTATGGAAAATGATAGAGCAAAACATAAAATTTTACCACCTAGTAAAATAGGCTTGATTCAAATGACTAGGCAAAGGGTTCGTCCGGAGATGGAAATAAAGACATCCGAATCTAATCCTAACATTAATGGAGAAGTAGAAGCCCCAATTGTTTTAATCGATAAAATAAAATCAGATTTAGAGAAAATTTTATCAAATCCAAAACACAAAAGGAAAAAAATTGTTTTACATCTCCATCCATTTGTTGCAGCATACGTTTCTCAAGGCTGGAAGTCTGAACGAAATAAATGGTATTTTAATTATAAAAAATGGATTAAAATAATACCAAGAGATGCGTATACATATTTACATTATCGTTTTTTTGACGATAAAGGAAAAGTGATACATACTTAAAAAAGCGGCTTAATGCCGCTTTTTTTATTTTAGCCAATATGAAAAAAAATTATACGGTAAATGAAGCACTAGAAAAGTTGAAAAAATACTGTGTTTACCAAGAAAGGTGCCATACTGAAGTTAAAAAGAAGTTATACGAAATGGGAATGATAAAAAGTTCAATCGATAAAATAATTGGAATTTTAGTTTCTGAAAATTTTTTAAATGAAAGTCGCTTTGCTAATCAATTCGTTTCTGGAAAATTTAATATTAAAGGATGGGGAAAGTATAAAATAATTAATGAAATGAAAATAAAATCAATTTCAGATTATGACATAAATAATGCAATTTCTAAAATTAATAAGAACGATTATTTAAATAAAATTCAGATTTTAAGCGAAAAAAAATTGATGCAATTAGAAAAATATACCACAAAAAAAAAGAAGGAGAAATTATATAATTTTTTGAACTATCGTGGTTGGGAAATTGATTTAATTAATGAACAAATTAAAAAAATATACTAATTAAAATTATAGGATAATGATAGTATAACGTGGGACTTTGGCATTATAATTAAGTTTTCGTAGTAATTAGTATTTAATAAGTTGCTTCCCTGAATATTAAAGTTAAATTTATTTCTGATATAAGAAATTTTCGCATCAAGAACATTATAATCTTCTCCTAAAGATTTTTTCGCATAACGATACGAAATAGTTGAATTAATTTGTTTAGATATTTTCATTATTGAGATAATGTTTAAACTATGTTTTAAAGAATTTAATGCATATCTTGAATTTACTGTTTTTACAAAATTATCATTCAAATAAGAGTATGACAAAATTACTTTGTTGTTATTACCTCCTATGTTATATTTATAATTTGAGACAAATTCAAGTCCAGTAGTTTCAACCGTATGAATATTTTGAGCCAACCACTTTGGATCACCAATTTCTACTTCAACATAATCAATTAAATTTTCACTTTTTCTAATAAAAAAAGCTGTTTCAAAAGAAAGTTTAGACGAAAAATATTCAATACCAATTTCATTTCCGAAAGCCTTTTCAGGCTTTAAATTTTTATTGCCAATCGCTTGGGGGCCATTATAATATAAATCTGTGTAACTAGGCACACGATACGTATAGCCAGAATTGAAATTTAATTTTATTCCATTTCGAATTTTGTACCCAATATCAATCCCCGGATATAAAAAGTGATCGACATCTGAGAAATTGCTGAAGGCAAGTCCAGGTATAAATGTAAAATTTTTAAGTTCTATTTTCCTTTCATAAAACAAATGTGCTATCGTCCTTTTATAATCACCTAAATTATTACTTTGAATACTTACTCTTGAAAACTCAAAACCAAATCCAGAAATATCTTCATTTTTATGATTATACTTTGTATCTAAAGAAAAACCAATTTTATTATTTATATGTAAATTTCTGTAAACTGCAGGGTTGTTTCTGATATAAATATATTCGTCTTGTCCTCTTTTCCAAAAAATCTTTTCTTTAAAAGTCCAATTATTTTTTATGTGCTGGTTGGAAACAGCTACTATACTACTTTGGGTTTCTTCGTATTGATCTTTGGCATTGGTAACTCCGTAAAAACCATTAGCACCAAACTTTCTTTCATTAAATGAAGTTAAAAACTTTAAAGACCCATCCTCCCTTACAAAAGAACTATGTGTAAAAAACTGAAGGTTTTTAAAATCTGAATTGTATCTATAACCATTACTGCTTTTGGTGGAGAAGTTTGCTACATGCTGCTCATCTTCGTCAGAACTATATTTAGTAATGCTTAAGTTATTATAATTAAAAGAGCCCTGACCAATAGTTAACTTGGAATTGTTTGACTCATATTTTTTTGTTACAATATTTATAGAACCGGTTAGAGCATTATGACCGTAAACTCTGGCAGATGGTCCTTTTATTATCTCAATTCTTTCAATAACTTCTAATGGTATTGCTGAATTTAATGTGTGATGGCCAGTTTGAGGATCATCAACCCTTATACCATCAATCAATATTAATACTTGATCGAATGTACCCCCTCTAATATAAATATCTGCTTGACTACCTTCGACTCCTTGACTTCTAATTTCAATACCTGCTTGAGTTCTGAGTAAATCAGTTAAATTACTTACAGGAAGATTTTCTATTTCTTCTGCTGTAATTATACTTAATGATTTAATATTTTCAGAAAAACTTGTATTAAGTCTGGGAGATGAAACAATGACCTCATCTAATGATTCTTGTGATACGATACTAAATATCGAAATTAAGTAAAGTACTGTGAAAAATAGATTTATAGGTTTCATGAGCTTAAATTATGTTGGTTAGGTGAAACTAAAAAAATTCAATCTACAAAAATAATAACTCTGTTGTTGTTCATTTGAAATGTTCCTCCATTAGGAAGGTTGAAGTAAAAACTATTTCCAACTTTTTCAAATATTAATCCAAAATCTTTATTTAAAGATTCACTACTATCAATTTTGATTTTCCCTTTAACTAAAGTTGAAACAATTGGAGCATGATTGTTTAAAACTTGAAAAAAACCAGTCTCCCCAGGTGCTGTAATAGAATCTACTTTACCCTCAAAAAGTTGAGCATCTGGACTTACAATTTCTAAAAACATCAAAAATAATTATTTAGCCTCTGCTAACATTCTTTCACCTTCTTCTACAGCTTCCTCAATTGTTCCCTTCAAATTAAATGCTGCTTCAGGAATATGATCTAATTCACCATCCATAATCATATTAAAGCCCTTTATGGTATCCTTAATATCAACTAGAACTCCAGGAATGCCTGTAAATTGTTCTGCTACATGAAACGGTTGAGATAAAAATCTTTGTACTCTTCTTGCTCTAGCAACTGCTAATTTATCCTCTTCGGATAATTCTTCCATTCCTAATATTGCAATTATGTCTTGGAGTTCTTTATATCTCTGCAACAATTCTTTAACCCTCTGAGCGCAATTGTAATGCTCGTCACCTAAAATTTCAGGGGTTAAGATTCTAGAAGTAGAATCAAGTGGGTCAACTGCTGGATAAATTCCTAATTCAGCTATTTTCCTTGACAAAACAGTTGTAGCATCAAGGTGTGCAAACGTTGTGGCCGGTGCAGGATCAGTTAAATCATCTGCAGGGACGTACACAGCTTGAACCGAAGTGATGGAACCTTTCTTTGTAGAAGTAATCCTTTCTTGCATGGCCCCCATCTCTGTAGCTAATGTTGGTTGATAACCAACAGCGGAGGGCATTCTTCCTAAAAGTGCTGAAACTTCGGAACCGGCTTGGGTGAATCTAAAAATATTATCAACAAAAAATAAAACGTCTTTTCCTTGATCAGAACCAGCACCATCCCTAAAATACTCTGCAATGGTTAAACCTGATAGGGCAACACGTGCCCTAGCACCAGGCGGTTCGTTCATTTGACCAAAAACGAATGTAGCTTTTGACTCTTTCATTGCTTCTTTATCAACTTTAGATAAATCCCATCCGCCGTTTTCCATAGATTTCATAAACTCATCGCCATATTTTATAATTCCTGACTCTAACATCTCACGTAATAAATCGTTTCCTTCGCGTGTTCTCTCACCTACGCCTGCAAAAACTGATAAGCCACCATGACCTTTGGCAATATTGTTTATTAATTCTTGAATTAGAACTGTTTTACCAACTCCAGCTCCCCCAAAAAGTCCAATTTTTCCACCTTTTGCATAGGGCTCAATTAAGTCAATAACTTTTATTCCAGTAAATAAAACTTCAGTAGAAGTTGATAATTCTTCAAATGCAGGTGCTTCTCTGTGAATCGGTAGTCCATTTTGGCCTGATTTTGGTAAATCACCTATTCCATCAATAGAATCACCTATTACATTAAATAATCTTCCATAAACATCCTCACCAATTGGCATCTGAATTGGACTCCCTGTTGCAAATACATCAGTTCCTCTTTCCAAACCGTCAGTTGAGTCCATTGATATTGTTCTAACTTGATCTTCACCAATGTGAGATTGTACCTCTAAAATTAATTTTGAGCCATCTTTTTTATTAATCTCCAACGAATCATATATGTTTGGAAGTGAATTAGATTTTGTATCAAAGGAGACATCAACAACTGGGCCTATAATTTGGGATACTTTTCCTGTAATAATTGACATATGATATTATTTAAAGTAAGAATTAATATGAATGCAAATATAAATCAAAAAACAGAAGAGTTTTAAGCTATTTATAAACAAAAAAGGCATCTAAAAAGATGCCTTTTTTATTTACTAAAAGTAAAAATTTTATAGATCTAATTTAAGACCTGCATAATATGTAGTGCCAATCAATCCAGCACCTGGGAGAGAAACATAATTATCTCCTCCAATATTATTGCCTCCAACTTCAAGAGTTGCTGCATTTAAATATGGTAATTTATAACTAAGTTTTGCATCAATGACTGTATTTGATTCAATCAATGCATTAACATAAGATGATTCGTATAAAAATTCTGAATTATATCTTGCGTTAGCACTAAGTGTTAAATCACCTTTTTTAAATAATAGTCCAGCTTTAACTCTATGATCTGGAGTATTCCAACTGAGTTGCAAAGCACTATCGTCAGCAGGGTCGTAATCAAGTTCATTGTATTCATAAATTACATTTGCAAATAGTCCATTTGTTAAAAAGCCCGTAGCTTCAACTGAAAAACCGTATGCACTAAATGTTTCATTAAAGTTAGAATCAACTTGAAAATCGTAATAACTTCCTGCAGCAACTGCAGCAGCTGGAGTAGATAAAGTTGATGTCAAAACAGGCACGTCAACATACCTTCCTGCAATTTTATCCTTAATAGAACTAAAATATGCACTTGCGTCAACTGTAAATCCGGGTGAATTGAACCTGTAGCCCATTTCGAGCATAGTCACTGTCTCTGCTTTTACATAACCTAAGTTTGAGGCAGATGCATCAGATTTTTCAACTGCGTTATCAAGAACATACTGACCTGTAAACGTGTAAGTCTCACCATTTCTTAATCTAAGAGTTTTATTGAATCTTTCAATGTTAGATTTTACACCACCCAAAATAACATTGAATGTATTATCATAACCAATGAACTTGTCTTGGTTTGTTGGGTTTCTAAATCCTTGCTGAGCTGAAAGTCTTATGTTTTGGTTATCATTTAAGTTAAATACAAGTCCCAGTCTTGGAGTTACATTACCAACATCAATAACCTCTTGTTTATCATATCTAAGTGAACCAGTAACTGATACAAAATCATCAAATAAATCAGTCTTTACTTGAGCATATGCGCCATAGTCATAATATTCAATAGGACCATCTGCATCAGTATAAAGAGTACCACCGGTATCAAGAACGTAATTTCTATAAGATGCACCTACAATAACTTTACCAAAATCAAATTTATTTCCAAAATCATAATCCACTTCATAGTTATAAACTTTTGATAAATCTTGAATTCTTGATCCTACTCCAGGGTTGTCCAAAGTCAAGCTTTGTGCACTAGAATTGGCAGCATCAAATTCAGGTGTTCCGGGTTGCAATAAGTTTGCATCAGCAGCTGCTCTTGCAAGATTATGTGCAAAAACAGTAGATCCTCCAAACAAATCATTAAATCTCAAAGCTGTGGTATCACCACCAGTTAGCGCTGTACCTACAATGTGAGTTTGTATGTCACCAAGCAGAGCACCTACACCAGCGAGTCCAGCAGGGTAACCTTTAGAATTTGCTAGGACACCTAAATACGTTTGCAAATATGGTACGCCCCAGGCTTCTAACAATCCACCTGGTGCAGAATTTGCGACAGCAACACCTGTTAGTGCTCCAACAGCAGTATCACCAGCATCCTCTTGAGTAAAGTAGAATTTAGCATTTAAACCGCCTTTTTTGTAGTTCAGTTTGTGTTGTTGAATTTTAAAATTATTAATATTATACATTGTATTACCGGTTGGAAGTAGCGATCTACCAGTACCAATAACAGACTGAGCAGTAAATTCTGAATCTTCACTAGGCCTGTAATGAATTGAAAAATTACCTTTTGTATTAAAAGATTCGTTTCCGAATAAATCTTTAACTGTATATCCTGTAGATGTAATTACATCAAAATAATTTGGAGAATATCCAGTAAAGGTTGAAATAGCAGGATTTCCAGCCAAATCAGCAAGTTGATCAAATATCAAAGATGTAGTAAAACTTCTTTGACCCTCTTCGTGCAACGCATCATGATCTGGATTATCTGGGCTGTAAGCTGGATTTAAATAATTATCTCCTTGGTAATGACTATAGTCTTCCGGAGACCAATCCGTACCCTCTTTATGCGCAATCGTAGCTTTAATTGCAAGCTTATCGGAAAGTTTTGCAGCCATTCTTACACCAATATCAATAAAATCATTAGTTCCGGCTGAATCTTGTTCAGTGATTCCTGTTTTATAGGAAACTGAGATTCCTTGCTTGTCAAAAGGACTAATACTGTTCATAAATACAATCCCCTTGTAAGCGTCCGCGCCATATAAAGCAGATGCAGCACCAGGGATTAATTCAACACTTTGCATATCAACTTCATGTAGACCAATTAAGTTTCCGACCGCGAATCCAAATACAGGAGCTTGATTGTTCATTCCATCAACAAGAGTAACCAGACCCTCATTATACAAATCAGAAAATCCTCTGATACTAATTTGGCTGAACAACATCCCTGCCTCAAGCATGTTGACGTATTTCAAATTTCCAAGACCATTGTAAAAATCCGCAGAAGGCGTATTCTGAATTTCAGCAACACTCATCTTTTCAATTGTTACAGGAGAATCAAAAATGCTCTCTGCCATTCTTGATGCAGAGACTACTATCTCATCCAATTGAGTTTCGGCTTCATTTAAAGAGATACTAAGTGATTGACCAGAAGAAGAAACTGTTACAGTTTGGCTCTTTAGTCCAACACTAGATACATTAATTGTAAACGGAGGTATTTTAGCCGTTGAAAGACTAAAATTACCATCAAAATCAGTAACTGCACCGGTTAAATTGTCAACAACAACGTTGGCACCAGGTACAGGCTGACCATCTTTATCGGTTACTGTTCCCGATATCTGAGTTTGTGCAACTAGAACCGTCGATAGGCATAGTAGCATTACTTGAACAAAAAATTTCATAGTTTATAAGTTTTTATAGGTTTCTTGTTATT